>NZ_KV786772.1:0-36670 GCF_001806955.1 Burkholderia sp. HMSC10F09 | reverse complement strand
GGTGCTCGGGCCTCGGTGCTCGGGCCTCGGGCCTCAGGCCTTCCGCCTCGCGCCTCGGGCGCCTGCGGGGCTGCGGCACGTGTCGCCGTTATAGGCGAGTGCGCGTACCACCTGCGCCTGTCGCGCGTTGTCCCCGTGCCGGTCCGCCCGTCACCGCCGCGTCCTCGTTCCGCCCCGGCTGCGCTCTTGCGTCCCGCCCTAGCCCGTCGCGCTCCGTCCTCGCTCAGCCGCCATCGCCCGCCTCATGCAACGTCCGTAGTGCGAGCTGCAACGCGCCGTGTGCGGAATCCTCGAGCGGCGCGCGCAACCGCGCCGCATGCCGGGCCGGCACCGCGGGCGCGAGCGCGTCGGCCAGGCCGCCGCATAAGGCGACCGGCAGCGTCTGCCCGGGATCGAGCGCGTCGATCATCTTGCCGATCTCGTCGCCGGCCTGCGCGATCAATGCGTGCGCAACCGGATGCGAACGGTGCGCGAACACGATGGGAGCAAGCCGCGCATAGACCGTCTGGTTCGCGTCGCACGACCACTGGACGAGCGCATCGCGATCCTGCGCACCGGTTTCCGCGAGCAGCGCCTCTGCAAACGCGTCGCGCGGCGCGCGTCCGTCGAGCGCCTGTTGTGCATAGGCGAGCGCGCGCATGCCGAGCCACGCGCCGCTCGCCTCGTCGCCGGACGGGAAGCCGAAGCCGCCGGCGATCCGGCATGCGCCGTCGGCATCGAGCGCGGCCGCGATGCTGCCGGTGCCGAGCGCGACGATCAGCCCCGGTGCGCCGCCGTGCGCGCCGAGGACCGTCGTATACGCGTCGCTCTCGATCGCGAGCGCCGCGAGCGGTGCCTGCGCCCGGAAAGCGGCGAGCCACGCCGCGTTGTTGACACCCGCCAGCCCGCAGCCGAGCGCGCACTGCGCCCAGTCGAACGCGAGCCCGGCGCGCGTGAATGCGTCCGCGCACGCGGCCGCGATCGACGCCCATGCGCGCTCGATGCCGAGCCCCAGCCCGGACGGGCCGCCGCGCCCCTGCGCGAGTTCGCGCCCGTGCCGATCGGCGAGCACTGCGCGCGTGCCCGTGCCGCCGCCGTCGATGCCGATCGCAAAAAGTAATGCCGTCATGCCTTCATCCCGCTGATTCGAACAGGCGCCAAGCTTAACCGGATCGGCGGCGCACGCCCATCTGCCGTTCGGCCAGCTATCCGGTGCCGAGGCGTTCCGCTATGCTGGCGCGATCGAATCGATACGGGAAGCGAGGCAGACGATGTCGCAGCGATGCAACTGGGTGAAAACCGAAGCGGACGCTCACTATCACGACACCGAGTGGGGCGTGCCGTCGCACGACGATCGTCATCTGTTCGAGATGCTGATCCTCGAAGGCGCGCAGGCCGGCCTGTCGTGGTCGACGATCCTGAACAAGCGCGTCGGTTACCGCGACGCATTCGCCGATTTCGACGTCGACGCCGTCGCACGCTTCACGCCGAAGCGTATCGAGAAGCTGCTCGAGAATCCGGGGATCGTGCGCAACCGCGCGAAGGTCGAGGCCGCAGTCGCCAATGCGCGCGCGGTGCAGCGCATCCGCGAGGAGCACGGTTCGCTCGCGCACTTCCTCTGGTCGTTCGTCGATCACACGCCGATCCAGAACGCGTGGCAGTCGTATCGAGACGCACCGGCGTCGACGGAGCGCTCCGATGCGCTCAGCAAGGCGCTGAAGGCGTACGGCTGCAAGTTCGTCGGCTCGACGATCTGCTACGCGCTGATGCAGGCCACCGGAATGGTCAACGATCACGAAGCCGGCTGCCCATGCCATGCGCGATGCGCGGCGCTCGGCGGCAAGCAGCCGGCGAGCGCACGCGAAGCCGGCTGACGAGTCGGCGGCACCTTGGCGGCCGCCGTTCGGCAAATCAGCGCGCAGGCTTCGACGAAGCGGCCACGGCTGTCCTGGACGCGCTGCGCGCCGCCCGCACGCGTGCGCTCCGCTTCTTCACCCAGATGCAGATGCCCGTCACGCTGAGCATCGCGATGACGATGCCGAGCACACTGACCGCGACGCGCCCCGCCACGCCGGCGATCCGCCCCGAATGCAGCGGAAACTGCGCCTGCATGAAGAGGTCGCCGAACGAGCCGCGCCCCGGCAGCTGCGCCGCGACGGGCTTGCCCGTGACGGCGTCCCAGTACAGCCACGCGTTGCCGAGACCGGCATCGCCGTGGTCGTTGCCCGGCTCGAAGAAGCCGACCGCATAGACGTTCATCGCCGGCGCGTAGAGCAGCGCGCCGGGCGGCGCCGCGATTCCCGCGTCGCGGGCCGCCGGGCCGGCGAGTTCGACGATGCGCTCGCGCGCGAGCACCTTGCTGCCCGGCGGCGCGGGCGGGAAATGCTCGGGGTTCGTATACGGCGTCTCCGACAGCGGCGAGAACAGCGACACGAGCGGACGCACAACCGGGTTGCCGAGGTTCATCGAGATCGACGTGATCGCGACGACGAGCAGCAGCCCCCACACCCACACGCCGCCCGACCGATGCAGGTCGAACACGAGCGGGTAGCCGCCGCGCCGCACGCGGAACGCGAACGACTTGCGCCAGCTTTTCATGCTCGGAAAGGCCAGCACGAGCGCGATCAGACTGTCGAACGCCCATACGATGCCGACGACGCCCATCACCCAGAAGCCGAAGTTCACGCTGCCGTACACGGGCAGAAACAGCGAGTAATGCAGCCGGTAGATGAACGGAATCAGATCGAGCCGCGCGAGCGACAGTGCGCCCCATTCGCGGCGCGCCTGCACGGCGCCGGTCGCCGGGTCGACGGCGATCTGGTTGAAATCGATCGCATACGGCTGCCCCGTCGCCGGATCGGTACGCGCCATCACGCCGGCCTGCAGCGTATGGCCGGGCTCGACGGCGAGCGGCAGATAGGTCACCTGCACGCGCGGGTCGGCCGCTTCGATCCGCTCGGCGAGCGCGAGCGGCGAAAGCGGCTTCCCGCCGCTGCGCGCGACGTAGAAGTCGCGGTTCAGCGCCGCGTCGAGTTCGTGATCCCAGGCGATCAGCGCGCCGGTGAGTCCCGCGACGAACAAAAACAGCGCGGTGGCGAGGCCGAACCATCGATGCAGGCGGACGAACAGCGGTCGCACGAACGCATTCATTGCGTACACCGCGGATGGCGAGCGGGCCGAATCGAACGATGGCCCGGAAGGGACAGATGGCGGATCATGGAAGCTACGCACACGCGGCGGGCGTTTGCGGCGGCGACTCACGGGCGCGGAAGCCCGCATGCGCGGCATCGCAGCGTTGCGCGTGTTGCGGATGGAGTGACAACGCGCGACATTCTAACGCAATGCAAATGATTCTTACTTTCGTTTCGTTCGCGTGAATCGATTTGCGTTACGTCACACCGTGGTTCGGATAACTCGACGCCGGCACCCGACCGGATCGAGCAGACGCTTTCCGCGCCTCAAAAGCAAAACGGCGGAGCGGCTTCTTTCGAAGCACGCTCCGCCGTTTCGCGGCGAACCGTCAGATGCTCTTAGTGGAGCTTCTTCGGCAGCATCTGGCTGCGCAGGCGCTTGTGCAGACGCTTGACGGCTGCTGCCTTCTTGCGCTTGCGGACTGCGGTCGGCTTTTCGTAGGACTGGCGCTCGCGCAGTTCAGCGATCAGGCCATTTTTTTCGATAGCGCGACGAAAGCGGCGAATCGCCACTTCGAACGGCTCGTTTTCTTTCAGAAGAATCGTCGTCATGTCGTTCCTAAATTGCTTAAACGGTCAAAAACGTAGCGGCCAAGCGCCACGCACCGGCCATCCGGGCGTTCCCACAACAGGCGAAACGAGCGGAAATACGGCCTCGGAGGCCGGAAAAGAGAGGCGGAAAGCACCGCGAGTACGCTTCACAAGCCGCGTGCAGCGCCGCGTTTGACTGCCAGCAGACATGCCGAAAACGGCAAAGGCGTGACAGAAATCTCAATTCAGCCCGCCATCATAGCAGGGAATCACAGACAAAACCACCCTTTTGTCGTCCGCGCTTGGGCGAGCGACAAAAGGGGCGACGCCACGGCGCGCTCCGCGTCCGACCGCCATCGCGGCACAGCAATCCGACCCTTCGACATAAAAATCGGGCCGAATCTCCTCGATCCCCTCAAGTTTTGTTTTGTGCCGCCGAAATCCTGCTCTGAGGCGGCCAGCAATGAACGAGTGCTTCCGCCGACGCCAAAACGGCTTTCCAAGGCTTTCGGCTTAACAGGAGATTTTTCCATGCTCGGAATCAATAGCAACATCAACTCGCTGGTCGCACAGCAGAACCTGAACGGTTCGCAGAACGCGCTGTCGCAAGCGATCACGCGTCTGTCGTCGGGCAAGCGCATCAACAGCGCAGCGGACGACGCAGCGGGTCTCGCGATCTCGACGCGGATGCAAACGCAGATCAACGGCCTGAATCAGGGCGTGTCGAACGCAAACGACGGCGTGTCGATGATCCAGACCGCATCGAGCGCGCTGTCGTCGCTGACGAACAGCCTGCAGCGTATCCGCCAGCTGGCCGTGCAGGCATCGACGGGCACGATGTCGTCGACCGACCAGGCCGCGCTGCAACAGGAAGTCGCGCAACAGATTCAGGAAGTGAACCGTATCGCGTCGCAAACGACGTACAACGGCACGAACATCCTGAACGGCAACGCCGGCATCGTGTCGTTCCAGGTCGGCGCGAACGTCGGCCAGACGATCTCGCTGGACCTGAGCCAGAGCATGTCGGCAGCCCAGATCGGCGGCGGCCTCGTGCAGGCAGGCCAGACGGTCGGCACGGTCACGGGCCTCAGCCTCGACTCGAGCGGCGTATACACGTCGTCGGGCGCAGCCATCACGGCAGTCAACGTGCTGTCCGACGGCAAGGGCGGCTTCACGTTCACCGACCAGAACGGCACGGCGATCACCGGCGCAACGGCAGCGGCGATCTTCTCGACGTCGGCCGGCACGGCATCGAACGGCGCAAGCGTCACGCAGATCTCGATCAGCGCAGGCGCGACCAGCTCGAGCATGTCGCAAGCTTCGCTCACGGCGATCGCGAACGCCGTTGCGCAAATCAACGCCGTCAACAAGCCGGCGACCGTGTCGAACCTCGACATCAGCACGGTCAGCGGCGCGAACGTCGCGATGGTCTCGATCGACAACGCGCTGCAGACCGTGAACAACCTGCAGGCAGCGCTCGGCGCGGCACAAAACCGCTTCACGGCGATCGCAACCGCGCAGCAGGCCGAGTCCACCGACCTGTCGTCCGCTCAGTCGCAGATCACCGACGCGAACTTCGCGCAGGAAACCGCGAACATGTCGAAGAACCAGGTGCTGCAGCAAGCCGGCATCTCGGTGCTCGCACAGGCGAACTCGCTGCCGCAGCAGGTCCTGAAGCTCCTGCAGTAATCGCGTAGCAACCGACGGCCGGGCCCGCGCAATGCGCGGCCCGGCTGCCTGCATCCGGCGTGCGACCGCACCTGTCGCCGCCGAACCTTCTTCACCGATTTCATGCATTCACCGCCGCACGGAGCACTACGATGTCGACGATCAACTCCGCCGTCACTTCCGCCACCAACTCGGCCAACAGCCTGCTGCAGCAAGCTGCGCAATCGATCATCAGCGGTTCGACCGGCAACTCGTCGATGGACGTGAACTCGCTCGTGACGGCGCTCGTCAATGCGAAGACCGCCGGTCAGGCCGCCGCGCTCACCGCGCAGCAGACCAGCGACAACACCCAGATTTCCGCGTTCGGCGCCCTGTCGGCCGCGCTGAGCGCCTTGCAGGCCGGCCTCACGACACTGTCGAACGGCTCGCTGCAGAACACCTTCACCGCTACCGCAAGCGGCACCGGCCTCACGGCGACCGCGGGCGCCGGCGCCGTTGCGGGCAGCTACTCGGTCGGCGTCACGCAGATCGCGACGTCGCAGTCGCTGTCGTCGGCCGCATTCGGTGCGTCGACCGCGCTCGGCACCGGCACGATGACGCTGTCGCTCGGCAGCCAGTCGTTCACCGTCGACGTCAACAGCGCGAACAACACGCTGTCCGGCATCGCCGCCGCGATCAACAACGCGACCGGCAACCCGGGCATCGTCGCGTCGGTCGTCAACGGCAGCGACGGCGCGCATCTCGTGCTCAGCTCGACGCCGACGGGCGCGGCCAACACGATCAGCGTCTCGCTCAGCAACGTCGCCAACGACAAAGGGCTGTCGAGCCTCGGTGTCACGTCGACGGCCAGCACGACGGGCGGGCAGTCGACGATCATGTCCGCGAACGGCAGCGCCGCGTGGAAGCAAAGTACCGCGGCGCAGGACGCCGCCTTCACGATCAACGGGATTGCCGGCACGAGCGCGACCAATGCCGTGACGGGCGCGATCACCGGCGTCACGCTGAACCTGACCGCCGCGGCCGTCAGCGCGACGCAGCCGATGACGCTGACCGTCGCGGCCGATACGAAGAGCCAGGCCAACGCGATCAGCAATTTCGCGACGCTGTACAACACGCTCGTCACGACGATGGGCTCGCTGTCGAGCTTCACGTCCGGCGCGTCGTCGCAGGGCCCGCTGCTGGGCGACTCGACGCTGAACACGATCCGCAATGCGCTGGCGTCGATCGTCGCCGGCGGCGTCACGAGCAACGGCTCGACCGTGAACCTCGCGTCGATCGGCGTCACGCTGCAGGCCGACGGCACGCTGCAGGTCGACAGCACGGCGCTCAATAGCGCGCTGCAGAACAATCCGACGGGCGTCGCGTCGCTGTTCAACTCGACGAACGGCATCGGCGAGCAGCTGACGACCAGCATCACGAACTACACGAAGACGAACGGACTGATCGCCGCGCGGACGACAGCGCTCAGCAACGACCTGAAGAGCGTCGCGCAGCAGCAGACGGCGCTGTCGACCTATGCGGCGCAGCTGACGAGCCAGTACCAGGCGCAGTTCACGGCGCTCAATACGCTGATGGCGACGATGAACAACAACTCGCAGTACCTGACGCAGCTGTTCGGCGGCGCCAACAGTGCCGGCGCGCTGTCGAGCAACAAGAGCTGAGCGCAATCCGGACCCGGGAGCCACGATGGAACAGACCGAACTGATCGCGCAGCTCGACGCGCTTACCGATGCGATCGAGCACGCGGCCGCGATGGCCGACTGGACCGAGGCGGCACGCCTCGCCACGGCGCGCGAGCCGCTCGTCGCGTCGCTCTCGGCCGACCAGCCGCCCGCCGGCATCGCCGCGATCCGCCGCATGCAGGCCAGCAACGAGCGCATCTTCGCCGATGCGCAGCGCGCACAGCGCGAACTCGCCGACGAATACCAGGCCGCGATGAGCCGCGTGCAGGCCGCCGGCCAATACCAGAACATCGCCAGCCGCTGACGCGCGCCGGCTGCCGCGCGTGACCGTGCGGCCCACCCGACAACAAGAACAACGCGCTGATGTGAGGGCGCGCTCGTTCGACTCCGCCCGCCTCGCGCGGGCGTTTTTTTGCGTGTCGCACGCCGTGTCGCCGCGCCGCCGCTCGCCGGTCAATTGCCCAAACTGACCGTGCTTTTACCGTCACCTCGCGGCATCGGCGCGGCGGCCCGCTACCCATAATCGTAGGGACCGACTTTCCGCAGATTCGATCATGCCCCCGTCCGCCCCGGCCACGCTCACGCCCGAACAGCAGCTCGCGCAGGATATCGCGCTCGTCATGGAAAACGCGCTCGAGCGCCAGCGCAGCGGCGCGTTTGCCGAAGCGCAGGCGCTGTACGAAGCAATCCTCGATGCGATGCCCGCGCATGCGGACGCCCGCTACAACCTCGCGGTCCTGCTGGTCGATACGGGCCGGCCGGCCGACGCGCTGCCGCATTTCGAAGCCGCGCTCGGCGCGAATCCGGCGAACGGCTACTACTGGGTCAGCTACATCCATGCACTGCATCGCAGCGGACAAACGCCGGCCGCCTGGATTGCGGTCGAGATCGCCCAGCAGCGCGGCGTGCGCGGTCCTGCGCTCGACGGACTGATCGCCCAGATGGCCATGCCGGACGCGCGGCTCGCGACGGCCGCGGCAGCGATTGCGCCCACGGGCGTCGGCGCGGCGATCGTGGCCGAGACTGTCGCCGAAGCGGCCGCACCGAACGGCGCCGGCAAGGCGGTTCGCCGCGCGAGTGCGCATCAGTTGCAAAAGCATGCGGCACTGTTCGAGAAGGGCAAGCACGACGAAGCCACCGCACATGCACAACGGCTCGTCGCGGAATACCCGGACGATGGTGCGTGCTGGCGCGCGCTGTCCGCATCGCTGCACAAGAGCGGCCGCTATGCCGAGATGATCGATGCCGGTCTGCGCACCATCGCGCTGCTGCCCGACGAAGTGCTCGTGCGGATCCTGCTCGCCGACACGCTGCGGGTGATGAACCGCCTCGCGGAAGCCGACGACACGTGCCGACGCCTGCTGGAATTGCGGCCGGATCACGCGGAAGCGCTCCGCATCCACGGCCTCGTGTTGTTCGCGCTGCGTCGCGCAGACGAAGCGATCGCCGCATGCCGGCGCGCGGTCGAACTCGCGCCCAACGCCGCGGCACCGAACGGCACGCTCGGCTTCCTGCTGCTCGAACTCGGTGCGACCCAGGAAGCACTCGGCTGGCTTCGCCGTGCAATCGAAATCGACCCGACCGACAGCGTCACGCACAGCAGCATGCTGTTCTGCCTTGCACACAGCAGCGATCTCGATCCGCAAGCGCTGGTGGCCGAACATCGCAAGTTCGGCCAGCGCTACGAAGATCGCAAGCGCAAGCGAGCGGCGGCTTTCTCGAATTCGCGCGACCCGGCACGCCGGCTTCGGGTCGGCTTCGTATCGGGCGACCTGTTCAACCATGCGGTGGCGTCCTATGCGGTTCCCGTGATCGAGCATCTCGCCGCCGACACCGGCATCGCGATGCACTTCTATCACAACCATGTCGAAGAAGATCAGACATCCGAACGCTTCAAGGCCTGTGCGGCAGGCTGGCGCAACGTCGCCGGCATGAGCGATCACGCGTTCCTCGAGCGCGTTCGCAGCGACCGGATCGACATCGCGATCGATCTCTCGGGCCACACCGGACGCAATCGGCTCGTCGCGCTCGCGCAACGTGCGGCGCCGGTGCAGGCGTCCTGGATCGGCTATCCGGCGACGACCGGCCTCGCGTCGATGGACTATTACCTCACCGATCGATTCGTTGCGCCGCACGGCGTATTCGACGATCAATTCGTCGAGCAGATCGTGCGGCTGCCCGCGATCGCGCCGTTCATGCCGCCGCCGCACTGCCCGCCGGTCAATGCGCTGCCCGCGTTGCACAACGGCTATACGACGTACGGCAGCTTCAACCGCCTGAACAAGCTGAGCCCGCGAGTCGTCGCGGTGTGGGCGCGCGTGCTGCATGCGGACCCGACGGCACGCATGGCGCTCGGCGCGATCGGCAATGCCGGCGATCAGCGCACGCTGACCGAATGGTTCGCCGCGGCCGGCATCGACGCGAGCCGTCTGACATTTCATCCGCGCTCGAACATCCCCGTCTACATGCAGCAGCATCACGGCGTGGACCTTTGCCTCGATGCCTTTCCGTACACCGGTTCGACGACCACGCTGAATGCGCTCTGGATGGGCGTTCCCACCGTGACGATCCCCGGCTCGACGGTGGCCGGGCGCGGTAGCGCCGGCTGGCTGCAGCACGTCCGGCTCGACGAATATATTGCGAAGGACGAGGACGACTTCGTCGCGAAGGCCGTCGCGCTCGGCCGCGACACCGCCGCGCTGCACGTGCTGCGCACGGGTCTTCGCGCGCGCTGCGCGCAGTCGGCTGCGTTCCGGCCGGCCGTCGTCGCGGCGGGTCTGTCGTCGGCGCTGCGCACGATGTGGCGGCGCTGGTGCGCAGGCGAACCCGCCACAGCATTCGATACGCCGTTGTTCGACGATGCGGCCGCCGTGCCCGATACGGTCGACGCCTGATCGCCGCGCCATTCGAGAGAGACCGCCATGACCGCCAGCCTGCCCGCCTCGTCCGTCGCGCAATTGCCGAACGAACGCATCTACGTCACGCAACCGCACTTGCCGCCGCTCGAAGACTTCCTGCCGTACCTCGAGAAGATCTGGGAAAGCAGGACGCTCACCAACGGCGGCCCGTTCCACCAGCAGTTCGAGCGCGCGCTCTGCGAGTATCTCGGCGTTCCGTATCTGTCGCTGTTCGCCAACGGCACGCTCGCGCTCGTGACCGCGCTGCAGGCGCTGCGCATCAACGGCGAGGTCATCACGACGCCGTATTCGTTCGTCGCGACCGCGCATTCGCTGCTGTGGAACGGCATCAAGCCGGTATTCGTCGACGTGACGCCCGGCACGCTGAACCTCGACCCGGCGCGCATCGAGGCGGCCATCACGCCGCAAACCACCGCGATCATGCCCGTGCATTGCTACGGCAATCCGTGCGACGTCGACGCAATTCAGAAGATCGCCGACAACTACAACCTGCGCGTGATTTACGACGCCGCGCATGCGTTCGGCGTACGCACCGACACCGGCAGCGTGCTGACCCACGGCGATTTGTCGGTGCTGAGCTTCCATGCGACGAAGGTGTTCAACACGTTCGAAGGCGGCGCGATCATCTGCCCCGACGCGAAGACCAAGCAGCGGATCGACCATCTGAAGAATTTCGGGTTCGTCGACGAAGTCACGGTCGTCGCGCCCGGCATCAACGGGAAAATGAGCGAGATCAACGCCGCGTTCGGGATGCTGCAGCTGCAGCACATCGACGCCGCGCTTGCGCGCCGCCGCGAGATCGACACGCTGTACCGCACGCTGCTGAGCGACGTGCGCGGGATTCGCTGCCTGCCGCGCGGCGACCATGCGGTCGCGAACTACGCGTATTTCGCGATCCTCGTCGACGAAGCATATCCGCTCGACCGCGATGCGCTCTATCGCAAGCTGCGCGACTACGACGTCTACGCGCGCCGCTACTTCCATCCGTTGATTTCGGAGTTCCCGATGTATCGCGGCTTGCCGTCCGCGAACCGCGACAACCTGCCCGTCGCGTCCGAGGCGTCGCGCAAGGTGCTATGCCTGCCGATCTATCCGGCGCTGACCGATGCGATGGTCCACCGCATCGTCGATCTGATCGCCGGCTGAGCCCGCGACATTCATAGATAGCGCTCGCCCGCCGCACGTTCGCGAATCCGGCGCGCCGGATTCCCGTATGCGACCGTGTACGGGTCGACGTCGCGCAACACCACGGCGCCCGCGCCGACGACAGCGTGCTCGCCCACCGCGATCCGGTGCCGCAGCATCGCGCCGAGGCCGATCGCCGCGCCGCGTCCGATCCGGCAGTTGCCGCCCGTCACGACGCCCGGCGCGAGGCTCGAGAAGTCCTCCATGGCACCGTCGTGATCGAGCGACGCATTCGTGTTGACGATGCACGCTGCGCCGATCGCACAGCACGGATTGATCACGGCCCCCGCCATCACGACCGTACCCGCGCCGATCGTCGAAGCCTTGCCGACCCGCGCGGCAGGATGAATGGCCGTCACGTGCGGAAGATCCGGCACGATCGACGCGAGCGTCGCCGTCACTTGCTCGCGCGCATGGTTGTCGCCGATGGCGACCAGCACGCCCGTGACCCGATGCGCGCCGACCAGTTGCGGCAAGTCGCGCTCGGCGCCGAGCACCGGATAACCGAGCGTCTGCTCGCCGCGCGATCGAAACGAATCGATCAAGCCGGCAATCCGGTACCGACCGGCCTGCTCGACGATGTCGATCACGACTTTGGCGTGCCCCGACGAACCCACGATCACGATGTTGTCCACGCGTGCCTCGATTGAACGGAAAAACAAAAATGCGATGAGTGCCGTCGCACGGTCGTGCACGGCGTGCCCAAGCGGCACGCTACGTGCAATGCGTCGTCAGCCGACACGGGCCGGCTCGTTCGCCGCGGTACGATGGTTCGCAAAATACGCCGCAAACGCCTCCCGCAAGCGCTCGGCCACCCTGATCCAGCTTTCCTCGCGCCCGCGTCGAAACAGCCGCATCGTGCCCGGATACCACGGCGAATCGTCGCGCTCGTGCAGCCAGCGCCAGTCGACGTCCTGATTCGGCAACAGCACCCAGCACGGTTTGCCGAGCGACGCCGCGAGATGCGCGATCGACGTGTCGACGCAGACCACGAGATCGAGTTGCGCGACGATCGCCGCCGTATCGGCGAAATCGCCGATCTCCGAACCGAGATGCAGGAGCGGCAGGCCGCCCGGCGGCATGCGCGCCTCGTCTTCGCCCTGCCCCTTCTGCAGGCTCACGAACTGCACGCCGGGCACGCTCCACAACGGTGTCAGCAACGCGAGCGACGGCAGCGACCGATGCGCGTCGTTGTGATGCTTGGGGTTGCCTTTCCAGACGAGACCGACACGCGGACCGGCAGGCAGCGCGTCCAGCCGCGCCCGCCACCGCGCGACGCGCTCCGGATCGGGCACGAGCCGCACCGGCGGCGGAATCGTGTCGAGCGTCGTCCCTGCATGCAGCGGTGCGCTGAGCGGGCTCGTCCAGTAGTCGAATTCGGGCGAACGCGCGATGGCCGCGTCGTGATCGAGCACCGCGTCGATGCCGTCGACCGTTTCCATGAGCCGATGCAGCGCCGGCTGACACGCGAACACCACACGCGCGGCGCCCCGCGCGCGAAACTCGGCGAAATAGCGGCTGAACTGCAGCATGTCGCCGAGGCCATCCTCCTGCCACACGAGCAGCGTGCGGCCGTCGAGCGGCTCGCCCTGCCACTGCGCGCATCGCAGTATCTCGCGCGTGCGCCGATGAACGAACGTCGACTGCGCGTAGCGCGATTCATAGCGCCGCCAGCCTTCGTCGAACCGGCCGAGACCGAGCAGCAGCGTCGCGAGGCCGAACTGCGCGTCCGCATAGTCGCCGCGCAGTTCGAGCGCGCGGCGGTATGCGCGCTCCGCCTCCGCGAAGCGCCCGGCATGCGCGAACGTCGCGCCGAGGTTGTAGTGCACTTCGGCCATCTGCGGCGCAAGCGCGAGCGCGTCGGCGAAGACGGCCATCGCTTCGTCGTGGCGTCCCTGCGCGCGCAGCACGCAGCCGAGATTGTTGTGCGCCTGTGCCAGGCCGGGGCGGCAGCGAATCGCTTCGCGATACGCCGCTTCCGCTTCGGCGAGACGATCGAGATTCTGCAGCGCGACGCCGAGGTTGTAATGCGCCTCCGGATGATCGGGGCACAGGGCGAGCGCTTGCCGGCTCGCGGCTTCCGCTTCGGGCAGGCGCTGCATGTCGACGAGGACCGCGCCGAGATTCGCATGGGCGAGCGCGTGATCGGAACGCACGGCGATCGCGAGCCGATACGCGAGCTCGGCCTCGGCCTGCCGGCCGACGACACGCAGCACGTTGCCGAGATCGTTCAGCACCTCCGCCGACTGCGGCTCGAGCAGCAGTGCCTGCCCAAACGCCTGTTCGGCCTCGCCGAAGCGGCCGAGCATTTCGAGCAGCTTGCCGAGCCGATGATGATGCGACGCGCGCAGCGGCTCGACCGACTCGAGTTGGCGACGCAGCGCGACTTCGGCGTCGGCGTATCGCTGCTGCGATACGAGCAAGGCGCAGAGGCCATCGTAAGGGGGCTCGAATGCCGGCATCGTGTCGATCGCACGCCGCCACCAGTGCTCCGCATCCGCGTGCAGGCTCAGGCCGAGCGCGCAGACGGCCGCGACATGCAGAGCCATGGCATCGGCCGCGGGCGTGTCGAGCAACGGCGCGACGAGCGACAGCGCGGCAGCGAACTGGCCGTTCTGGCATAGGGTCGCGGCGCGTTGAACGGGCGCGGAATCGGCGGAAACGGGCGTCATCATCGGAGGCGAGGCAAAGGGCCGTGCGCGCGACGATTTCGTTTCAGCGCGGACGGCTTCGGATGACAGATTACCGAAGCGGATGTACGGGCGATGCGAGGAGATGAGCCCGTTCCGCGTGGTTGTTCGGCGGATGGGGGGTGGTGGCGGGTTGGCGACCGGCCACCGCCATCGACGGTTCATCGGACGCCGCCACCGCCTACACCAACGACTCAACTGTTCGACGAACACCCGCCGCAACTCGCCGCGCAGGAACTGGAACTGCACGAACTCGACGACGAGCAGCTCGGCCCGAAATCGCTTGCGTGGCTGCTGGGCGACGACCCGCTCGTTCCGTCCGCGCGCATCGCGGCCGCCATCAGCGGCGGCGGCTCCATCAACGCGCTCGCATGCATGGCCCACGCAGTGCCGGCCAGCGCGCCCGCGCCGAACAGCGCGGTGGCCCACAGCAAATCGTCCGGCGTGCTGCGTTCGTCGTGGCGATCGTTGCGGTGCGCGTCAAGCGTTGCCCGGCCGCCCACCGACAGGCCGCCGCGCCCGAAGCCCGTCAGACGCTCGGCGATGATGCCGTAGGCGATCGCGAATGCGGCCATGCCGATGCCGAGCAGCAGCACCGGCCGGCCGCGACTGAGTCCGACCGCGAGCTTTGCGATGCCCGTGCCCAGCACGATCAATACGATCGCGCGCGCCGCCAGCCGCGCCGCACGCATCTCGCCCGGCGCCCAAAGCCATTCACGCCGGTGCACAGCATCCGCGTATTGCGCCGCGCGCCGCGCGAGGAGCTGGCGGAACGCGCCGAAGCTCACTTCGCCGTCCGGTTGAGCGGCCAGCCATTCGCACTCGTCCGCGTAGGCGCCGGCGCGCGCCGCATCGACGAGCGTCACGCGCGTGCCCAGCCGGCCGGCCCGCCTCAGATCGATCGCGCCCGCCTGGATCAGCGACAGCGTCATCACCTGCACGACGCGCGTCTCTTCGCCGGCGATATACGCGAGCTGCTCGGCGCTCAGGTCCGGCACCGCTTCGCGCGTGAATACACGTCGGCGCCGGCAGCGGTATTCGACCTGCTGCAAGCCGACGATCAGCAGCAGCGCGACGATGCAGGCCGGGATATAGAACGCGAGGAACTGCGGCCCCGTGTAGTTCAGCACGTTGAGGTCCCGCGCCGACGCACAGGTCGCCGCGACACTTGCAGCGGCCGCCGGCCACGCCAGCTTGGGGAGACGGTTACGCCAGTTGCGCCGCGCCGCAGGTGCCGCGGCCCCGCGCTCGTCCGGCGCGCGTGCGGTCGAGCCGCCGTCCGCGCGCGACGATTCGGTGTCGGCACGCGAACGCGCCGGACGCGGCCAGATCGATTCCGGCGGCTCGCAGCCGAACAGCCGACGATAGCTGTCGAGCGTGTCGCGATAGCGCTGCTCGTACACGCGTGCCTCGTCCGGCGCGCCTGTGCCGGGTATGTGATGCAGCGGCGCCTGCAATACGTCGGCACAGAACACCTCCCAGTATTCGCGCGTGTATTGCAGATGGAGATGCCATGCGGCGTCGACCGCGACCGACGGCGTGACCGCATGTCCGGCCGCCTGCGCGAGGAACGCGAAGCGCTTGTATTCCTCGATCACGGCCAGTGCGTGGTCGTGCGACCAGCCTTCGGCGTCGGCGAGACGCCTGCTGTATGGCAGCGGCGCATGGGGGTCGTCGGGAAAATAGGCGTTCAGGCGCGCGAGCAGCGCCTGCTGCCAGTCGGCCGGCATGTCGCCGGCGATCGGAGAAGACGGGATGGTAGCCATCGGCATGGGCGCGATGCGCAGACGGCCGCTGCGATCGTCGCTCGAGTTGTCGTTGCGGGCGATTCTCGCATAACGCGCTTACGCGACGGCGAGGCGGCCCAACGCGCTCGCGCCTTCACGCATGACTGTGCTGAGACCGGCGATGTATGTCAGTGCGATCGAAACAACGACGAAGCGGAAAGCTACAGAGAGGAACGCCTGAACAGGCAATTTGGCGCGCCCGGCTGGGATCGAACCAGCAACCCCTGCCTTCGGAGTTTTATCTACGCGTCACACCCCTTAAAAATCAAAGCCTTATGCGACTCGCAAACCGCAAAACCAAGGCTACCCAAGCACAATCAAGGCTGCCCAAGGCCACCCACACTGTAATTTCACTGCACACTGTAATTTCACTGTAGTTCGCGCCGGCGCGGGCACGCAACCACTACGTGAAATAAGCTCCCCCTAACCGTGACGATTCCATATCGGTCTCTCGATTCGCTGCACTAGTCGGAAGCAATTCGAGCTGATCGCGAGCAGTCCCACTCCCGCTACTTGACAATCTCTAAAACCTGTCACGTATGACAGGGCAGCGAGTCGCAAACCGCGTGCTACAGTCCACGAATCCTTTACTTCATAAGGTTCGGCATGGGCTTCGCATTCATTCGGGACGGAGACACGACCTCACATGGCGGGCGCGTGATTGCCAGCGATATGACCAACACCGTCGACGGCAAGGCGCTGGCTCTGCTCGGCGACATGGTTTCATGTCCGCGCTGCGGCGGCCTCTATCCGATCGTCAAGATCAAGGCAGACCTGCACATGACGTTCAACGGACGTCCCGTCGCGTCCGACGGCGACATAACCGCGTGCGGCGCGACCCTGATCGCCTCCCAAAGCACCGCAACGGCGTCCCCGACATCGGGCGCCGGCGCACCAGTCGGCGGCAGCAAGAGTGTCCTCGCACAGAACGACGGCCCTAATCGCGGCCGCTTCCAGGTCGTCGACGACAACACGCGCCTCCCTATCCGGAACCATCCGTATACGGTCACATCGGCGGACGGCCAAACGATCCACGGCACAACGGACGCAGACGGCCATACGGATTGGCTGAACACGCAACAAGCCGCGTCGCTGTCGTTCCGCCAACCGGGTACCAGCAAGGCATGACCGACTATTCGAGCAGCTCGGCCGCCGGCGCGAGCAAGGGACACGGCAACACGACCGTCGTCGGGCTCGACGGTCGTCTGTCCGGGAAGGACAAGGAAGTGCTCTGCGGCGTTATGTGCCCGTGCGCGCGCATTGGTGTCGCGACGCGCGAAGACAAACGAGGCAGGTCGAGAACGCTCAGGCAGGCGTGTGTCGCTCAACGGCTGGACGCCATGAACGCCGATGCCCGAAAAAGATACGGCGCGCCCACCGAGTATCTGCCGGAAGTCAGCTACGACATGAGCCCGACACCGCCAGCTCCCCCGGTCCCGATCATGGACAAAGCGAGCCCGCTGCGCCCCGATTCCCTTGTCGACTGGATACGCGATAATTGGCCGGGTAGCATGAAAGGCTATCGCGACGGGAAGAAGGCGGGGTTGGATCAAACGCATCGTCCCGATGTCGTGATTGTTCGCGATCCCACTCTGCCGCCCGAGCAATCAAATATCAAAACGGTCGTCGAAATGAAGTTCGAGGATTCATACGGCGATCGTCAAAAGGAGGCATACGTGCGAATCGCCGGCAGCGATAAAAAGGTCGCGACGCTTCGCCCCGCTGACTGCGGATGCCGCGATGACGAGCCGGACGAGAAGCCCGTGCAATCGACGCAAACTCAAACCGACGTCGAGTCGATTTTCGGCGTCAGTCCGGCCGGGCCAGGCCGCGCGCTGCCCGCTCCGATCCCACTTCCGCCGGGCGTTCCCGGCTTCGTGCTCCCCTGAATGCCATGACGAAAGACGAACTGGCCGCATGGGCCAACGACCCCAAGCGGCGCGACACTCTGCCCTATGGGCTGTTCGAGCCGGCCTATCAGAAGGGCATCGTAGGTGCTGCATTCGTCGTGCGTGGCGTCCTGTACTTCAGGAACGGCTACGAGGATGCCACGCGCAAGGCGCTGACGCGCTGCTACGACCGCTATCTCGACGTCATCACCAAGTACGAAGCGGCATTGGCGCAGGCCGAAGGGCGCGACGCGCCGAAGGCCGGCCCGATGCGATGGTTTTACGCCGAGGGTGAAGCGCCCGTCGCGTTCGGCAAATCGCCCGGTTTCGCCGATCTGGCGAAGCGCCTACCGAGTAGCACCGCCCTCGTGTCGACCACGACCAGCGCGGACCACACGCTGGCGGCCGGCTTCTACGACTTCTCCGTGTTCTGCCTCGAAGATTGGGAAGCGAAGTTCGGACGCAGTCTCGATGTCATGTCGTTCACCGTCCCGCGCAGCTTTCTTCAGCTCGCGCCCGGCGCGTTCGAGCGCCTGTTTGCCGAGTTTGCCGATTGGCTGCGCCCGGTGCATGGGCACGCCGGATACGCGGTCAACCTTCCGCCGATGGGGCGCGATCCGAACGAAGCGAGCGAGTATTTTTGGGCGCGACAGTACGGGGCCGGGGTCGATGTCGGCAGTCCACGGCGCACATGCGTGCGCGACCTCACCGACAAGCTGAAGACGGTCGATTGGCTGACAGTGATCGACGCCGATCTGGTTCGCAACGCCGGCGGTGCGGCCGGGCTAATGCTCCCCCCGGACTGGTATCGAAAGTCGCCGCTCGGCGATGGCGGCCTACTCATCCAGGCCGGCACCGAGCCGCAAGCGGGCGTATCGACGGGTGAAGGGCAACCACCGGCACCACCGGCCGCGTACGTCCTGCTGAACAAGGCTCTCCGCCCGATCGTCGCCGACACTATCGACAGCCTGCAAGATGGCACAGTCAGCAGCACCGCCCCCCTTCTCAACACCACCGTTGCGAGCGAAGCGTGGCTACATCGCTTCAACGTGCCCGACGACGAGCTCCCCGACTACTGGGTCGAGCTTCACAAGACGGCAAAGCTACCGGATCGACAGTGACTGCGCCGAGCCTGCATAACCAAGGCGCATAAGACTGCATAGAAGAACAGGCCGGCCTCCCGCCGCGCGGCCCGCGCCGGGCGGCCCGGAGCGCCAGTCGCGTGAGTGCATAAAAACCGTTCGTTTTTGCGGGCAGGTGGGGCGGGGTCACAACTGCGCGCGCCGGGCCGCGATCGGCATCCTCGGGGCGGGGGTCCGGGCCTGAGAACGCCCTCTTCGGCGCGCCACAGGGGACGCCACGGGCCTGCCACGGGCTCGGTCGACCCCGAAAGCCCGCCCGCCGCGCCGGCGGCTCTAGGGCGCCGTATTCCGTCGCGGCCGCGCATGGGCCGGACGTAAAAAAGCCGCCGGCACCGAAGTGCCCGGCGGCTTGTCGTCTGCCGGTTGCGCGGTTAGGCGTCAGCCCTTCGTCGGCTCGAAGTCCCTGAAGCGCACCACCTCGATCCCGAGCCAGTCGTTCACCTCCCGCAGCCGCGCCTTCAGCGGCTCGATCTCGAGCTCGTTGAACACCTCGGCGGCCTTGTGCACGTCGCCGAACCGGCCCGCGTTCGACGGGATGATCCCCATCAGCTGCGGCGGCACGCGGTGCGCCGCGAGCTGATCCTCGACCGTCACCTTCTTGATGTTCCAGAACTCGTCCTTCGCTGCGACCTCCCCGATCGGCAGCAGCTGGATCCCGTCCTTCTTGCCCTTCGGCGCGTACATGAACAGGTTCCGGAAGCCGGCGCGGCAGTACGTCGGCGAAGACGAGGAAACGATCGTCCTGTCCGGCGTGCTGCTGGCCGAGCTGACCGGCGGCGATCTGTCGCTGTCGGTGCTCGAGGCGATGGCGGACCAGCACACCGCGTGGCCGCTACCCGGCGCGGACCAACCGCCCGTCAGCGCGGCTGTTCGCGCTCTATATTATGTCCGCCCCGGCGGTCTCGTCTTACCCGCGCCCTACGCCGCAGCGGGCCCGCCCCGTACATGCGGCGATTGCCGTGCCGGGGCAAGGGGCCACTTCCGGTACATTGCACTCAGCCGCGCGCTTCTCGTCCCGGCTCGTCTTCCTTGACGCGCCAGCGCCAGTAACGATCCGGCTTGACCCATACGACCGTAGTTTCTGTAAGATTTTTGAACGCGTCGAGCAGGGCGCGACCAACGACCAGATTTCCGTCGCTGTTCTCCCGCAAAAGCTGTCCGGCTTTGGCTTTCACCAAATAATCGACCACATCATCTTGGTAGATACAGCCGTCGCGTTCTAGCTGCGCGAGCATCCATTTTGCCGCAGCCGAGGCATCCTTCACTTCGCGTCCGTCTTCGAAACGGCCTGGATAGAATCCCCTGGAAAAACGCCGGATTCGAGTTTCTTTCCCGCAAACCACTGGCAACGATACGATGTGGTCGTTTCACTCGGCAGCACTTGAACGGTCATTTCCGGACCGCCTGATTTGAGTTGAACGATGTCGCCAACTTTGAACTTGTGAGCCATTCTTATTCTCCGATTTGGTCTGCCACTTTTATACACTACTCACGCATTGCGCGTCGAGCGCGCTACGGGACTCAGCTACAGCATCCAGCAGCGATCTTTCGATTGGCGGTCAGTCGCACCGTCTACTACTGGTATTGGAGGGATCATGGCAGCAACACCCGAAGAGCAGCGAGCCGAAGAAGAGCAGGCGATTGAGGATGAGCGGCAAGCTTTCGAACGCAGACGGCGTGCGTTTCTTGCGGTTCAATCGCAGTTCTCGCCACGTGGAAATGGGATGCCGCGCGATGACGACCTACGAGAGCTTGAAGAGGCAGATGCCGATTGGAAGGTGAAGAGCGCAGTGGTGGATCGAATCACCGATGAGATACTGCTCTGGAAAACGTCGATAAGCGGTCGGCCACGCCTCAGCGCAACTGCCTACCGAGTCCGGCAGAGTAAAATAACGGCACCCGAGCAATCCGGCTCAGGGCAATCAAGCAGAAATCGTCGGACTCGTATAGGACGCGCGGTGTGCGCTGAGGACGGAATCAGGTTTGCGGAAATTACCGTAAATACCTGATTCTAAAGAATTTCTTGGCGCGCCCGGCTGGGATCGAACCAGCAACCCCTGCCTTCGGAGGGCAGTACTCTATCCATTGAGCTACGGGCGCCTGAGACAGTGAAACGACCCCAATAAACAAGATCGCCCACGATTTGGCAAGACGGCAAGGATACCCTGTTTCCGATGACGCGTCCACCTTGCGCGCCGGCTCCCGCCGCCACCCGCATCCCGTGCGGGTAAACACGCGCCATCGCGCCGCTCGCCGTGATGTAAACGTTCCGTCTATAATCGTCCGTGCTTCATTGGACAGCCATTTTGCCGTTGCACCGCGCTCACAATTCCTATTCACGGAGACGAGGCAAGCATGAGCGAAGCACCCCACGAATCTCCCGTCAAAACCCCCGGGCAGCTGATTGCCCTCATCATCGCGTCGTTCGCGATTCCGATTGCCCTCATCGTTCTGTTTGCCACCTATGCGAACCACGCGTTCCGCGCGGGCGCCGGCACGGACGCGCTGTCCGACGATCAGGTCGCGCGGCGCATCGCGCCGATCGCGCAGGTCGACGTGAAGGATGCCAACGCACCGCGCACTTACAAGACGGGTGAGGAGGTGTACAAGGCGGTCTGCGTGACGTGCCACGGCACGGGCGCCGCGGGCGCGCCGAAGTTCGGCAGCAAGGACGACTGGGCGCCGCGCATCGCGCAAGGCTTCGACACGCTGCTGAAGACGGCGCTCGCCGGCAAGGGCGCGATGCCGCCGCGCGGCGGCACGAACCCGGACGACGTCAGCGACTACGAGATCGCGCGCGCGATCGTCTACATGGCGAACAACGACGGCGCGAACTTCCCCGAACCGGCCGCACCGGCCGCCAACGCGGCGCAGCCCGCCAGCGGCGCGGCAGGCGCATCGGGCGCCGCCGACGCGGCCAGCGCGCAAATCGCCGCCGCGCAGGCCGCGATCGCCGCGATTCCGAAGGCCGGCGAAAAACCGGCAGCTGCGCCGACGAGCGCCGATGCCGCATCGGCCGGCAAGGCGCTGTACACGCAGGTCTGCCAGGCCTGCCATGCTGCGGGCGTGCTGGGCGCGCCGAAATTCGGCAGCAAGGAAGACTGGGCGCCGCGCCTGAAGGACTCGATGGATACCGTCTACAACTACGCGCTGCACGGCAAGGGCGCGATGCCGCCGAAAGGCGGGTCGAACGCGTCGGATGCCGACGTGAAGGCGGCCGTCGACTACATGGTCAACGCAGCGAAATAACGCACGCCGCGCCATAAAAAAACCCGCGACGCGTTGTGCGTCGCGGGTTTTTGTTTGCCCGGGCGGTCGCCGCACCGTCGCTGCGGCATCACTTCTGCAGCAGCGCCTTCAGGCTCGCGAGGCGGTCCTTGGGCGTCATCGGCGCTTCCTCGGGCGTCGGCGGCGGCGCATCGTCGAGGCCCATCTCGGGAATGAACCGCGACGGCTCGCACACGACGGTCTCGCGCGCCCGCTTGCGCTTCTTGCACCAGTTCAGATGCAGGCTGCGCTGCGCGCGCGTGATTGCGACGTACATCAGCCGGCGCTCCTCCTCGATCCGCTCGTCGTCGATCGGGCCATCGTCCTCGCTGCCGCCGCGGTGCGGCATGATGCCCTCCTCGACGCCGACGAGGAACACGTGCGGATACTCGAGCCCCTTCGATGCATGGACGGTCGACAGCCGCACGGCATCCGGATCCTCTTCCTTGCCTTCGAGCATCGACATCAGCGCGACGGTCTGGATCAGCCCGAGCAGGTTCTTGCCGGTATCGGCGAGCCCGTCCGCGTTGTGGAAACCGTCGGCCTCGCCGTCGACGGCTTCCGTCTCGGGCTTCGTGCCCTTGCGCTTCAGCCATTCGAGGAACTCGAGCACGTTCTGCCACTTCGACTGCGCCTGCCGCTCGTCGAACGCGTCGTACAGATACGCCTCGTAGTGGATTGCTTCCATCATGTCGTCCAGCACGACGGACGCCGGCTCCTTGTCCGCGCGCTCGGTCAGGCGCTGGATGAAGTCGCAGAACATCCGCAGCGGTTCGATCTGCCGCGCCGACAGCCGCGCCTCGATCCCGCCCATATAAACGGCCTCGAACAGCGATACCTTCGCCTGCCCGGCAAACGCGCCGAGCGCCTCGAGCGTCGTGTTGCCGATCCCGCGGCGCGGCGTCGTGACGGCGCGAATGAAGGCGGGATCGTCGTCGGCGTTCGCGATCAGGCGCAGATACGCGCACAGATCCTTGATCTCGGCCTTGTCGAAGAACGACTGGCCGCCGGACAGCACGTACGGAATCCGCTCGCGCCGCAGCACCTGTTCGAAGATTCGCGCCTGGAAGTTGCCGCGATACAGGATCGCGTAGTCGCGGAACTGCGCGCGCCGCTCGAACTTGTGCGCGGACAGCCGGAACACGACCGATTCGGCCTCGTGCTCCTCGTCGTTGCACGCGGTGACGGTGATCGCGTCGCCCATCCCGTGCTCGGACCACAGCTTCTTCTCGAACAGCTTCGGATTGTTCGCGATGACGTTGTTCGCGGCAGTCAGGATCCGCACCGTCGACCGGTAGTTCTGCTCGAGCTTGATCACGTGCAGCTTCGGAAAATCCTTGCCGAGCTGCGCCAGGTTCTCGAGCGTCGCGCCGCGCCAGCCGTAGATCGCCTGGTCGTCGTCCCCGACCGCCGTGAACGCGGCGCGCGGGCCCGCGAGCAGCTTCAGCAGCTGGTACTGGCACGCGTTCGTGTCCTGGTATTCGTCGATCAGCAGGTAGCGCAGCTTGTTCTGCCAACGGTCGCGCACCTGCTCGTTCTTCGCGAACAGCTCGGTCGGCAGCCGGATCAGGTCGTCGAAGTCGACGGCCTGGTACGCGTGCAGCGTCGCGACGTAGTTGCGGTACACGAGCGCGGCCTGGTGCTCGTCCTCGTTCGCGGCGATCGTCATCGCCTCCTCGGGCGTGACGAGGCCGTTCTTCCACAGCGAAATGATGTTCTGGATCTTGCGGATCAGGCCCTTGTCGGTCGTGCCGATCTGCTCCTGGATCATCCCGAAGCAGTCGTCCGAATCCATGATCGAGAACTGCGGCTTCAGGCCGACGTGCTCGGCCTCCTGGCGCAGGATCTGCACGCCGAGCGAGTGGAACGTGCAGACGGTCAGCTGGTTCACGGGCACCTTGCGCCCTTCCTTGCCGGGCGTCGTGAGCGTCTTGCCTTCGAGCAGCTTCGACACGCGCTCGCGCATTTCGGCGGCCGCCTTGTTCGTGAACGTGACGGCCGCGATGTGGCGCGGCTCGAAGCCCTTCGCTTCGATCAGGTGCGCGATCTTCTGCGTGATCACGCGGGTCTTGCCGCTGCCCGCGCCGGCGAGCACGAGGCAGGGACCGTCGAGGTAGCGCACCGCTTCGTTCTGAGCGGGGTTCAGGCCTGCGGACATGATGTCGGATGATGTTGCGGTTGACGGCGATAGGCCGGGAGGATGCCGCGCGCGCCGGAGGCTGCGAAGCACGCGCATGCGCGGACGGGACGCGCATGTTAACACGTCGGCGGCGCGCGTTTCGCGAAGCCTGCCGCCAACCGCCGGCACGGCGCGGCACGCCGCGCCCGCGATCGCGCGGTTGGCGCAGCGCCGGCGCGCACCGCCCTCGCACCTCGGCCGAACGGCCGATCGCGCCCCACCGCGGCGTCATGCCAAAATAGCCAGTCGTCATCGCGCCGCCCCGGCGCGCGATCCTTCCGTTTCATTCGTCGCCAGGAATTGCCATGTCGTCATTGCTCAGGATTGGTCTGATGGGTTTCGGTTTCGCGGGCGCCACGTTTCACGCGCCGGTGATCGCCGCGAGCGGCCGCACGGAAGTCGCCGCGATCGCGACGGGTCAGCCCGATCGCGCGCGCGCCGCGTATCCGGGCGCGCGCATCGTCGCCGATCTCGACGCGCTGCTCGCACTCGACGACATCGATTGCGTGGTGATCGCCACGCCGAACGACACGCACTTCGCACTCGCGCGCCGCGTGCTCGAGGCGGGCCGCCACGTGGTCGTCGACAAGCCGGTCACGCTGACCGCCGACGAAGCGCTCGCGCTCGCCCGGCTCGCGAACGCGCGCAGCCGCTTGTTCGCGCCGTTTCACAACCGCCGCTGGGACGGCGATTTCCTCACGGTGCGGCGACTCGTCGAAGCGGGCGAGCTCGGCCGCCTGACCTATTTCGCATCGCACTTCGACCGCTTCCGGCCCACGCCGCGCACGCGCTGGCGCGAGGAACCGGCCCGCGGCGGCGGCCTGCTGCTCGACCTCGGCCCGCACCTGATCGATCAGGCGCTTGCGCTGTTCGGGCTGCCCGAGACGGTGAGCGCGACCGTCAAGACGCGCCGCGACAACGGCACCGCGCCGGATTTCGTGCATCTGCTGCTCGGCTATCCGGACAAGGACGTCGCGCTGCACGCGAGCGCGCTGTCGGCGATCGAGCCGGCGCGCTTCACGCTGCACGGCACGCGCGGCAGCTATCAGAAATACGGCCTCGACACGCAGGAAGACCAGCTGAAGGCCGGCCTTACGCCCGACGACGTCGAATTCGGCGGCGGCAACCGCCCGGGCGTGCTGCGCGTGCTCGAGGGCGAGATCGAAGTCGAGCGGCCGGTGCCGACGCTCGACGGCCAGTACGCGGAGTTCTATCGCGCGCTCGCCGCGGCGGTGCAAGACGCGGCGCCGTTCCCGGTCACGCCGCAGGACGCGGTCGACGTGATGACGATCATCGAGCTCGCCGCACAGAGCGAGCACGACGGGCGACGGTTGCCGTTCGTGCGGCGCACGATCTGACGGCACGCGCCGCGGCAGCGCGGCTCGGGGCGCCTGCCGCCGCGCTTGGGCAGCCGCGTCAGCGCGGTCGGCCTCGACCACCGCGCAAGCGCGAGCCGCTTTCGGCGGCCGTCCCGCCGGCGCCGGCTGCCGCCCGGCCCAACCCGGCCCAACATTCCGTTACAACTGGCGCGGGAACGAAAGTCAGCGGTACGCCGGTCTGACGCGTTTCCCAAAAAGCCGATCCGACACCCTATCGTCAGGAGAATTCGATGCAACGGTTGGTTCGCGCAGCGCTCTGCTGCGTCCTGATTTCTTCGCTCGCCGCATGCGTCGTCGAGCGGCCGCGGCCTGTCCGTCCGGCGCCCGCCCCTGCGGCCCCGGCACCGCGCCCGAATCCGCAGGCGGCGGCCAACGAGCGGATGCAGCAGGTGCTCGGCCGCATCGACATCCTTCATCGCCGCATCGACACACGCGTGAACGGCGGCGCGTATCCGCCGCCGTACGGCGCCCAGCTGCACCATCGTCTCGACGTGATCCGGCAGGAATCGAGCGACATGGCCGGCCAGCACGGCGGCGGGCTGTCGGCCGACGAACAGCGCGTGCTGAATCAGGAACTGGACACGGTCGCGCGCGCGATCGGCGAGTGATCCGGCACCCGTCGCGGCTGGGAAACGGAGCGGTGTCGGGCACCGCCGCTTGTCGCGAAGCGACATTCTTTTGCTCAAATTGACAAGGCTCGACCGCTCGCGTACAGTCGCCCGCACGCGTCGGGAGAGCGCGTGACCGCAGCGTTTCAGCACCGGTCGCGCCGCCGAAGGGGCACACCCGCAAACTCTCAGGCAAAAGGACCGACCGCGTCGGGGAATCGCGTCCGCGCTTCGCGCGGGCCGCACCACTCCCCGCACTCTGGAGAGCGGCAGTAGCCGGCTGCGCATGCAGCGCCGGCAGGCTGCCCACCGAAGGGGCGCGCGTTTGCCGGGGCAATCCCGCAGCGCAATCTCTCAGGTATCGAGGACAGAGGGGCATGTACAGGATCGCTCGCCGGCCCATCGCCGCAGCGGTCGGCACATGGCCGTTCTGATCCGCGCGCAAGCGCCTTGCCTGAGGCCTCGATGACTGCACTGAAACATACCCCGCTCAACGCCGCGCATCGCGCACTCAATGCCCGCATGGTCGATTTCGGCGGCTGGGACATGCCCGTCAACTACGGCTCGCAGATCGAAGAGCACGAAGCGGTGCGCACCGACGCCGGCATGTTCGACGTGTCGCACATGTGCGTCGTCGATTTCACCGGCAGCCGCGCGCGCGCCTTCTTCGAGCACGCGATCGCGAACAACGTCGGCAAGCTGAAGACGCCCGGCAAGGCGCTCTACTCGTGCCTGCTCAATCCGCAAGGCGGCGTCATCGACGACCTGATCGTCTATTACTTCACCGAAGACTTCTTCCGCGTGGTCGTCAACGCCGGCACGGCCGACAAAGACATCGCCTGGTTCAACCAGCTCAACGAGCAAGGCGGCTACGGGCTCACGATCGCGCCGCGCCGCGATTTCGCGATCGTCGCCGTACAAGGTCCGAACGCACGCGAAAAGGTCTGGGCGACCGTGCCCGCCGCGCGCGCCGCGACGAGCGAGCTGAAGCCGTTCAACGCCGCGCAGGTCGCCGGCACGCCGTTCGGCGATCTGACGGTCGCGCGTACCGGCTACACGGGCGAGGACGGCTTCGAAGTGATCGTCCCCGCCGTGCACGTCGAGGCGCTGTGGAACGCGCTGCAGCAGCACGGCGTGCGTCCGTGCGGGCTCGGCGCGCGCGACACGCTGCGGCTCGAAGCCGGCATGAACCTGTACGGGCAGGACATGGACGACACCGTGTCGCCGCTCGACGCGGGCCTCGCGTGGACGGTCGACCTGTCGACGCCGCGCGCGTTCGTCGGCCGCGAAGCGCTCGAGCGCGACGGCACGCGCGCCGCCTTCGTCGGCCTGATCCTGCAGAAGGAAAACGGCAAGGCGGGCGGCGTGCTGCGCGCGCACCAGAAGGTCGTCACGGCGCACGGCGAAGGCGAGATCACGAGCGGCACGTTCTCGCCCTCGATGCAGGAATCGATCGCGTTCGCGCGCGTGCCGACGGCCGTCCAGGTCGGCGACACCGTCCATGTGCAGATTCGTGACAAGCAACTTCCCGCGCGCGTGGTAAAACTGCCGTTCGTGCGCAACGGCAAGGTCCTCGCTGCGTAACGACCGGGAGTGCCTCCCGGTTCGCCGGGATATGGCGCCCGGCAAAACAACCGCATCGGCGCGCCCGCCCGGCGCGCCGGCACAACGAATCACACTTTTATCCAGGAGCATCCGATGAGCAACGTCCCGGCCGATCTGAAGTACACCGAGGAACACGAGTGGATCCGTACCGAAGCAGACGGCACGCTGACGGTCGGCATCACCGATCACGCGCAGAGCACGCTCGGCGACATCGTCTTCCTCGAACTGCCGGAAGTCGGCAAGCAGGTGACGGCCGGCGACGCGGTGGGCGTCGTCGAGTCGGTGAAGGCCGCGTCCGACATCTATTCGCCGGTGTCGGGCGAAATCGTCGAGATCAACTCGGCGATCGTCGACACGCCGGACTCGGTCAACAGCGACGCATACGCGAGCTGGCTGTTCAAGATCAAGCTCGCCGACGGTGCATCGACCGACAAGCTGATCGACGCGGCCGCCTACGGCAAGCTGATCGACTGATTTTTCCGACCCGAAACGCGCGGGGCCGGCAGCCATCCGGCGCCGCGCAAGCCGGAGGCGGCCGCCGCGCCGCTTCCGGTCGACCGCCCAGCATGGGGCCGGACCGGCGCCGATACGCCGCTCCGTCCCGATAGGAACGCCATGAAGCTCGAACACCCGGACCGCCTGATGAACCGCACGCCCCTCTCGCTCGCCGCGCTCGAAACGCACGACGCGTTCGCCGAACGCCACATCGGCCCCGATGCCGCCAGCCAGCAGGCCATGCTCGACACGCTCGGCTTCGCGTCGCGCGCCGCGCTGATCGACGCCGTGATCCCGGCCTCGATCCGCCGCAACGAAACGCTGCCGCTCGGCCCGTTCTCGCAGCCGAAGAGTGAAGCCGAAGCGCTTGCCGCGCTGCGTGCGCTCGCGGACAAAAACCAGGTGTTCCGCTCGTATATCGGCCAGGGCTATTACGACACGCATACGCCGGCCGTGATCCTGCGCAATGTGCTCGAAAATCCGGCGTGGTACACGGCCTACACGCCGTACCAGCCCGAAATTTCGCAGGGCCGTCTCGAGGCGCTGCTGAACTTCCAGCAGATGGTGACCGACCTGACGGGCCTCGCGATCTCGAACGCATCGCTGCTCGACGAGGCAACCGCGGCGGCCGAAGCGATGACGCTGCTGCAGCGCGTCGGCAAGCCGAAGTCGAACGTGTTCTACGTCGCCGACGACGTGCTGCCGCAGACGCTCGAAGTGATCCGCACGCGCGCGCTGCCGATCGGCATCGAAGTGAAGACGGGCCCGGCGGCCGACGCCGCGCAGTCGAACGCGTTCGGCGTGCTGCTGCAATATCCGGGCGTGAACGGCGACGTGCGCGATTACCGCGCGCTCACCGATGCGATCCATGCGGCCGGCGGCCACGTCGTCGTCGCGGCCGACCTGCTCGCGCTGACCGTCCTGACGCCGCCCGGCGAATGGGGCGCGGACGTTGCGGTCGGCAACACGCAGCGCTTCGGCGTGCCGATGGGCTTCGGCGGGCCGCACGCCGCATATCTCGCGGTGCGCGACGAATTCAAGCGCCAGATGCCTGGCCGCCTCGTCGGCGTGACGGTCGACGCGCAGGGCAAACCGGCGCTGCGCCTCGCGCTGCAGACGCGCGAACAGCATATCCGCCGCGAAAAGGCGACGTCGAACGTCTGTACGGCGCAGGCGCTGCTCGCGATCATGGCGAGCATGTACGCGGTCTATCACGGCCCGCACGGCCTGAAGACGATCGCGCTGCGCGTGAACCGCATCGCCGCGCTGTTCGCGGCCGGCGTGAAGCAGCTCGGCTTCGCGACGGTCAACGACACGTTCTTCGATACGGTCACGGTAGACACCGGCGCACGCACCGCGCAGGTCCACGCATTCGCGAACGCGAAGCGCATCAACCTGCGCCGCGTCGGCGACACGCGCGTCGGCGTATCGATCGACGAAACGACGACGCGCGACGATCTCGCCGATCTGCTCGCGGTGTTCGCGCAGGCAGCGGGCGGCACCGCGCCGTCCGTCGACGCATTGGATGCGGGCCTGGGCGGCGAAGCCGCGCTGCCGGCCTCGCTCGTGCGTACCAGCGCGTACCTGACGCACCACGTGTTCAACCGCCACCATTCCGAAACGGAAATGCTGCGCTACCTGCGCAGCCTGTCGGACAAGGATCTCGCGCTCGACCGCTCGATGATCCCGCTTGGCTCGTGCACGATGAAGCTGAACGCGACTTCCGAGATGCTGCCGGTCACGTGGCCCGAATTCGGCCGCATCCACCCGTTTGCGCCGGCCGAGCAGACCGTCGGCTATCGCGAGATGATCGACCAGCTCGAGCAGATGCTCGTCGCGGCCACCGGCTACGCGGCCGTGTCGCTGCAGCCGAACGCGGGTTCGCAGGGCGAGTACGCGGGCCTGCTGATCATTCACGCGTACCATGCATCGCGCGGCGAAGGCCACCGCGACGTGTGCCTGATTCCGGCGTCCGCGCACGGCACGAACCCGGCGTCCGCCCACATGGCCGGCATGAAGGTCGTGGTCGTCGCGTGCGACGCGCAAGGCAACGTCGACATCGCCGATCTGAAGGCGAAGGCCGAACAGCATTCGGCGAACCTCGCGGCGATCATGATCACGTATCCGTCGACGCACGGCGTGTTCGAGCAGAACGTGCGCGAGATCTGCGAGATCGTGCATGCGCACGGCGGCCAGGTCTACGTCGACGGCGCGAACATGAACGCGATGGTCGGCCTCACCGCGCCGGGCCAGTTCGGCGGCGACGTGTCGCACCTGAACCTGCACAAGACGTTCTGCATCCCGCACGGCGGCGGCGGCCCGGGCGTCGGCCCGGTCGCGGTCGGCGCGCACCTCGCGAAGTTCCTGCCGAACCAGCGTTCGACGGGCTACACGCGCGGCGAAGACGGCATCGGCGCGGTATCGGCCGCGCCGTACGGCTCGGCGTCGATCCTGCCGATCTCGTGGATGTACATCGCGATGATGGGCGCGAAGAATCTGACGGCCGCCACGGAAACCGCGATCCTCAACGCGAACTACATCGCCAAGCGCCTCGCGCCGCACTATCCGGTGCTGTATTCGGGCCCGGGCGGGCTGGTCGCGCACGAGTGCATTCTCGATCTGCGTCCGATCAAGGAATCGAGCGGGATCACCGTCGACGACGTCGCGAAGCGCCTGATGGACTACGGCTTCCACGCACCGACGATGAGCTTCCCGGTGCCGGGCACGCTGATGGTCGAGCCGACCGAATCGGAGTCGAAGGAAGAACTCGACCGCTTCATCGACGCGATGATCGCGATCCGCGACGAAATCCGCGCGGTCGAGGAAGGCCGCGCCGATCGCGAGGACAACCCGCTGCGTCACGCGCCGCACACGGCCGCGGTCGTCACCGCGAACGAATGGCCGCACGCGTACTCGCGCGAGCAGGCTGCGTACCCGGTCGCGTCGCTCGGCACGAACAAGTACTGGCCGCCGGTCGGCCGCGCGGACAACGCGTACGGCGACCGCAACCTGTTCTGCGCGTGCGTGCCGATGTCGGAATACGCATAACGCAGCGCCGGTCCGATCGTCCGGCACGCCTTGCCCCGCACGCCGCCGCGCGCAGCGTGCGGGGCGCGCGCCGCAGGCCGATCCGCCTCACATTCGTCCGCCAATCCGGCTAACATCACGCGATCCAGCCAAACGAGGAGTTCCGTATGGTGCGTCCGATGTTTCCGGGCCACGACGCGACGCAGACGCAGCGCCGCATGCGCGCCGGCCGCTTCGTGCCGACGCTCGCCGCGTCGCTGTCGCTTGCCGCTGCCGGCTTCGGCGCGGCCGGCAGCGCGCACGCGGCGATGAATTTCTGCGCGGCGCCTGCCCTGCAGGCGAGCGAGACGACGCATGCCGAACCGGGCGTGCAGGCGCTGATCCGCAGCGTCGACGCGCGCATCGGCGAGCAGCCGCACGCGATGGCGCGCGTGCACACCGAAGGCACGCTGCCGCACGAGGGGATCTACGATCAGAGCGTCGAAGCACTGAAGGACATGGATCTGATGCGCGACGCCGCGCTCGCCTGGCGCGTGACGAATACGCCGCGGTATCTGCAGCTCGTCGACCGGTTCCTGTCCGCGTGGGTTTCGACGTATCGACCGAGTTTCAATCCGATCGACGAGACGCGCTTCGAGAGTCTGATCCTTGCGTACGACATGACCGCGAGCGCGCTGCCCGTGAAGACGCGCAACGCGACGTCGGCGTTCATCGCGAAGCTCGGCGCCGGCTATGTCGCGCAGATCGACGCGCAGAAGCGGCCGCTCACCGGCATCTGGCGCAACAACTGGCAGAGTCATCGGATCAAGCTGATCGCGCTGTCCGCGTTCACGCTCGGCGACCGGAAGATGATGAACGCCGCGCAACGGCTGTTCGTCGAGCATCTGGCCGACAACATCGGCCCGGACGGCGCGACCTCGGATTTCGGCGAACGCGATGCGTTGCACTATGCGGTCTACGATCTGCAGCCGCTCGTCACGGCCGCGCTGGCCGCGCGCCGCTTCAACCGCAACTGGCTGCGCGAGCGCGGAACGAACGGCGCGACGCTCGCCGCGGCGCTCGACTGGCTCGTACCGTACGCGCTCGGCGAGAAGACGCACGAAGAATTCGTGCATTCGACGGTACCGTTCGATGCGAAGCGTCGCGAGGCCGGCTTGCCGGGCTATACGGGGCAGTGGGACCCGAAAAACGCCACCGAACTGTTTCATCTCGCTGCGCGGCTCGACGGACGCTACGCCCGCGTCGCGCAGCAGCTTTCTCCAACGCCGCCCGCATGGCTCGCCGCGTGCCTGCCGTTGCAGGCGCGCTAGTTTTTTATCGCAAGGCAGGAATTCAAATGGCAGTCAGCGTGTTTGACCTCTTCAAGATCGGCATCGGGCCGTCCAGTTCGCATACGGTCGGACCGATGCGCGCAGCGCTGATGTTCGTCCAGGGCCTCGAGCGCGACGGACTGCTCGACGCGACTGCGCACGTGAAGGTCGAGCTGTACGGTTCGCTCGGCGCGACCGGCAAGGGTCACGGCACCGACCGCGGCGTGATGCTCGGCCTGCTCGGCGACGCGCCCGACACCGTCGATCCGGACACGATCGGCGCACGACTCGAGCAGGTGCGCACGTCGAAGCAGCTCGCGCTGCTCGGCAAGCACCCGGTGCCGTTCGTGCTGAAGGAGAACATCGCGTTCTACCGGCAGGCGCTGCCCGAACACCCGAACGGGATGAAGCTGCGCGCGTCCGACGCGAACGGCGCGGTGCTCGCCGAGCGCACGTATCTGTCGGTCGGCGGCGGCTTCGTCGTGACGGCCGGCGCACCGAACACGAAGGTGCTGAGCGCGGCCGAACAGATGACGCATCCGTTCCGCACCGGCGCCGAGCTGCTCGCGCTGACCGAGTCGACCGGCAAGTCGATCGCACAGCTGATGTGGGAAAACGAGCGTGCGTGGCATACCGAGCAGGAGACGCGCGACGGCCTGCTGAAGATCTGGGCCGTGATGCAGTCGTGCGTGTCGCGCGGCTGCGGCATCGGCAACCCGGACGCCGAAGGCAACCTGCCGGGCCCGTTCCAGGTGAAGCGCCGCGCGCCGCAGCTGTACCGCGCGCTGACCGGCAACCCGGAGCGTGCGCTGCAGGATCCGCTGTCGATGGTCGACTGGATCAACCTGTATGCGATCGCGGTGAACGAGGAAAACGCGGCAGGCGGGCGCGTCGTCACCGCGCCGACCAACGGCGCGGCCGGCATCATCCCCGCCGTACTGCATTACTACACGCGCTTCACGCCGGGCGCGAACGAACAGGGCGTGATCGACTTCCTGCTGACGGCCGCCGCGATCGGCATTCTGTACAAGCTCAACGCGTCGATTTCGGGCGCGGAAGTCGGCTGTCAGGGCGAAGTCGGCGTCGCCTGCTCGATGGCGGCCGGCGCGCTCGCGGCGGTGCTCGGCGGCACGCCGCGCCAGGTCGAGAACGCGGCCGAGATCGGCATGGAACACAACCTCGGCCTCACGTGCGACCCGGTCGGCGGGATGGTGCAGATTCCGTGCATCGAGCGCAACGCGATGGCATCGGTGAAGGCCGTCAACGCGGCGCGCATGGCGCTGCGCGGCGACGGCTCGCACTACGTGTCGCTCGACTCGGTGATCAAGACGATGCGCGAAACCGGCGCCGACATGAAGACGAAGTACAAGGAAACGTCGCGCGGCGGGCTGGCCGTGAACATCGTCGAGTGCTGAGCGGCGGCCGTCGCGGCCGCTCGCCCCGACCGCGCGATACGCGCCCGCCTTACATCGGCGGGCCGTCGCGCGCCGGCCGCCGTCGCGACCGTTCGAACCGGCTGGCCGCGATGTCCGCGTGCTAGCCGATCAGCCAGTTCTCCAGCCTCAAGCCCGGATAACTCGCGAAATCACGCTCGTTGTTGGTAACCAGCACGACGTCGAGCGATACGGCGTGCGCGCCGATCAGCTTGTCGAGATGATCCTTCTTGCGTTCGCGCGTCGCCTCTCGAATGGGGCCGTATGCCTGCGCAGCCGCTCCGTCGAACGGCGCCACCGGGATATCCTCGATCAGCGCGGCGAGATTGCGGCGTTCGCGGGCCGGATTGGCGCATAGCGTCACGCCGTACTCGAGCTCCGCATAGGTGATCGCCGACATGACGACGTCCCCCGTGTAGCACTGCGCGAAACGCCGCGCGACCTGCTCCGGCTGGTTCTTCATCAGATAGATGCACATGTTGGTGTCGAGCATGTAGCGCGGCATCACCAACCCTCGCGCTCGGCCTGTTCCTGATCGCCGCGCCCCTCGGCCATGAAATCGGGCCCGAATTTCGCGAACTTGCCGAGCACGCCGGTCAGCGGCCGCCGCGCAGGCCGGATGCGAATTTCGTCACCGACACGCTCGATTTCGAGTTCGATATCGCTGCGCTCATAAGCAAGATCCGCAGGAATCCGCACCGCCTGCGAGTTGCCATTCCGGAAGACCCGGGTGGTATGCATGTCATCTCTCCCATTACGGATGTACGATGGATGTACATTACGTCATTCTTCGTCCAATGTAAATCCATGTGTGTACACGACGCGGCTTGCGCCCTCCCGTGTTCCGACACTTTTCATCGGCCGGCATACCGAAGCCCGGCCAACGAGCGTAATCTGTACGTCCCGCTACCCAGGGAGACGGCAGCCCATGTCGCATTCCAAGGATCTCGAGCAGCCCGCCACCACCGGCGCGCGACTGCTCGTCGATGCGTTGCTCGCCAATCACGTCGAACGCGTGTTCTGCGTGCCGGGCGAGAGCTTTCTCGCCGTACTCGATGCGCTCGCGGACGACACTGCGCGCATCCAGACGGTCGTCTGCCGCCACGAGGCGGCCGCCGCGAACATGGCGGAAGCGGTCGGCAAGCTGACCGGCCGCCCCGGCATCGCGTTCGTCACACGCGGGCCCGGCGCGACGCACGCGTCGATCGGCGTGCATACCGCATTCCAGGATTCGACGCCGATGATCCTGTTCGTCGGCCAGTGCGCGCGCGAGCATCTCGACCGCGAGGCGTTCCAGGAAATCGACTACCGCCGGATGTTCGGCCAGATGGCGAAATGGGTCGCGCAGATCGACGATCCGCGCCGCATCCCCGAATACCTGAGCCACGCCTTTCACGTCGCGACGTCCGGGCGGCCGGGGCCGGTCGTGCTCGCGCTGCCGGAAGACGTGCTGTCCGACGCGTGCGCGCCGCAGCCGCCGGTGCCCGCCGCCAAGCGTGTCGCGGCCGCGCCGTCGCCGGCCCAGATCCACGAGCTGCGCGAACGGCTCGCGCGCGCGGAACGCCCGTTCGCGATCGTCGGCGGCAGCGGCTGGACGCCCGAGGCCTGCGCGAACCTGCGCACGTTCGCCGAACGCTGGCAGTTGCCGGTCGGCTGTGCATTCCGGTATCAGGACACGTTCGACAACGCGCATCCGAACTACGCGGGCGACGTCGGGCTCGGCATCAATCCGGCGCTCGCGAAGCGCATCCGCGACGCCGACTTGCTGCTCGTGCTCGGCCCGCGCCTCGGCGAAGCGACGACCGGCGGCTATACGTTGCTCGACATCCCGAAGACGCGGCAGACGCTGATCCACGTGCATCAGGGCGCGGACGAGCTCGGCCGTGTCTATGCGGCCGATCTGCCGATCGTCTCGGGGATGCCGGAGATCGCCGCGCCGCTCGCCGCGCTCGAGCCGCCCGCCGCGCTTCCGTGGGCCGCCACGGCCGCCGACGCGCACCGCGCCTACCGCGAGTGGCATGCGCCGCTGCCGATGCCGGGCGACGTGCAGCTCGGCGACGTGATGGTGCAGCTGCGCGAGCGGCTGCCGCACGATGCGATCGTGACCAACGGCGCGGGCAACTATGCGATCTGGCTGCATCGTCATTTCGCGTACCGCCACTTCCGCTCGCAACTCGCGCCGACGAGCGGCGCGATGGGCTACGGCGTGCCGGCCGCGCTCGCCGCGAAGTCGCTCCATCCGTCGCGCGCGGTGGTCGCGCTGGCCGGCGACGGCTGCTTCATGATGGCCGGCAACGAACTGGCGACCGCGATGCAGTACGGGCTGAACATCGTCGTGATCGTCGTCAACAATGGGCATTTCGGCACGATCCGCATGCATCAGGAACGCAACTATCCGGGCCGCGTGCACGGCACGGGCCTCACGAACCCCGACTTCGCGGCGTACGCGCGCGCGTTCGGTGCGCATGGCGAGACGGTCGTGCACACGGCAGAATTCGCGCCGGCGCTCGACCGCGCGCTGACCTGCGGGCTGCCCGCGCTGATCGAGATCCGCATTCCGCAGGACGCGAGCACGCCGGCCGCGACGCTCGAACAGATCCGCGAGCAAGGCCGTCGCGCGCGCGGCACATGACGGTGGCCACGCTCGCCGCGCCGGCCGCCGCCGCGCTGTCGCACGACGCGGCGCTCGCGTTTCCCGGCACGCT
>NZ_KV786771.1:0-4429 GCF_001806955.1 Burkholderia sp. HMSC10F09 | reverse complement strand
CGTTCAGTTGCTTAACTGAACGGCATTACGCCCAAGGGCGTCCTTGCTGCGCACCGCGGCTGCGCCGCTCAGTTCGTGCGGGAATTGTGCTTCTGCAGATACGCGATCAGGCCGTCGATGCCGCCCGACGCGAGCTGGCTCTTGAACTGCCCCTGATAGACCTGGATCAGCCACGCACCGGACATGTCGATGTCGTAGATCTTCCAGTCGTTGCCGACCTTGCCGAGCCGGTAGCCGACCGACTGGCTGTCGCCCGGCGTCGTGACCGTCGACTGCACGAGCGCGTCGGCGCCCGACGTGCCGCCCGCCTTGAACGAGAACTTCGCGTCCTGGTTGCCGAGCTGCGCGAGCGACGCGGCGTACGTGCGCGTCATCAGCAGCCGGAACTGCTTGTAGAGCTCCTGCTGCTGTTGCGGCGTCGCCTGCTTCCACGCGTCGCCGACCGCGATGCGCGTCGTGCGCTCGAAGTTCGTCGCCGGCAGGAAGCGCTGCTCGACGACCTGCGTGATCTTTGCCATGTCGCCGCCGCGCGCGGCCGGATCGGCCTTCATCGCGTTGACGGTGCCTTCGACCGCATGGCGGACGATGTCGACCGGCGCGCTCTGCGCGAAAGCGGAAACCGACACGGCGGCCGCGGCGAGGAAAGCAAACAGATGACGTTTCATACGGATATCGCACTCGATGAGAAAAACGGCCGGCTCGTTTGCACCGGCTGATGGCGCAAAGTATAGCGGGCCTGACGCGCACCTGCCGTGCGGCGACCGAACTGTTACCTTTGCGCCCCTTTTGTCACAAAGCCCCGGCAGCGTGCGGCGCCGCGCGATTATGTAAGCGTCCCTTTATAAACGCGTGTTCGCCCATGCCGATTCGTGCCTGGGCGAGCAAATATCCTTCCCGCCCCAAAACGCGTCAACGTCACGACCCCGGCGCCGTCGCGCCGGTATACTCATTGCTTTGCCCTTGCCAGCCCCTCCCCACCGCCACATGGTGACATCTCTCATCGTCCGACTCGTCGCGTGGTCGGTACGACGCCCGGTCTGGGTCGTCGTACTGTCGCTGCTGATTGCCGCGTTCAGCGGCGTCTATGTTGCGCGTCACTTCAAGATCAATACCGACATCAGCAAGCTGGTCGATGCGGAGCCGCAATGGGCGGCGCTCAGTCAGGCGGTCGATCGCGCGTTCCCGCAGCGCAACGGCACGATCCTCGCGGTCGTCGAGGCGCCCGCGCCCGAGTTCGCCACCGCGGCCGCGCATGCGCTGACCGAATCGCTGCAGAAGCAGGCCGCGGCCGGCCGGATCGGGCCCGTCGCCGAGCCGGGCGGCGGTCCGTTCTTCGAGCACAACGGGCTGCTGTTCCTGTCGCCGCAGCAGGTCGCCGATACGACGTCGCAGCTCGCGAGCGCGCGCCCGCTCGTCAACGAACTCGCGAAGAATCCGAGCCTCACGGGGCTCGCGACGACGCTGTCGACGACGCTCGGCCAGCCGCTGCTGACCGGGCAGGTGAAGCTGCCGTCGATGGCGAAGCTGCTCTCGCGCAGCGCCGCGACCGTCGACGACGTGCTCGCCGGCAAGCCCGCCGCGTTCTCGTGGCGCGCGCTCGTCGACAACGATGCCGCGCGGCAGCCGGCGCGCGCGTTCGTGACCGTGCAGCCGGTGGTCAACTACGGCGCGCTGAAGGCCGGCGCGCAGACGAGCGACGTGATCCGCGAAACCGCGCGCGCGCTCGATCTCGAGAAGCGCTACGGCGCGGTCGTGCGGCTGACCGGCGAACAGCCGCTCGCCGACGACGAATTCTCGTCGGTCGAAGACGGCGCGGCGCTGAACGGCGTCGTCACGCTGCTCGTCGTGTTCGTCATCCTCTGGCTTGCGCTGCGCTCGAAGCGCATGATCGCGTCGGTGCTCGTCACGCTGTTCGTCGGGCTCGTCGTCACCGCGGCGCTCGGGCTCGCGATGGTCGGCTCGCTGAACATGATCTCGGTCGCGTTCATGGTGCTGTTCGTCGGCCTCGGCGTCGACTTCTCGATCCAGTACGGCGTGAAGTACCGCGAAGAGCGCTTTCGCGACGAGCGCATCGACCACGCGCTGATCGGTGCCGCGCACTCGATGGGCATGCCGCTCGCGCTCGCCACCACGGCCGTCGCCGCGAGCTTCTTCTCGTTCATTCCGACCGCGTATCGCGGCGTGTCGGAGCTCGGGCTGATCGCCGGCGTCGGGATGTTCGTCGCGCTGCTGACGACGCTGACGCTGCTACCCGCGCTGCTGCGCCTGTTCGCGCCGCCGGGCGAATCGAAGACGCCGGGCTTTCCGTGGCTCGCGCCCGTCGACGACTATCTCGATCGCCACCGCAAGCCGATCCTGATCGGCACGCTCGCGGTCGTGATCGGCGCGCTGCCGCTGCTCGCGTTCCTGCATTTCGACTTCAACCCGCTGCATCTGAAAGACCCGCACAGCGAATCGATGTCGACGCTGCTCGCGCTGAAGGATTCGCCCGAAGCGGCCGTCAACGACGTGACACTGCTCGCACCGTCGCTCGCCGATGCCGACGCGGCCGCGAAACGCCTCGACGCGCTGCCCGAAGTCGGCCGCACGACGACGCTGTCGACGTTCATCCCCGCCGATCAGCCGGAAAAACGCGCGGCGATCGCGACGGCCGCGAGCACGCTGCTGCCCGCGCTCACGCAGCCGCCCGCGCCGCCCGCCACCGACGCGCAGCGCGTCGCCGCGCTCAAGCGCGCGTCGGATCTGCTCGGCTACGCGGCCGAAGATCATCCGGGGCCGGGCGCCGCGGCCGCGCAGCACCTGTCGCAGTCGCTCGCGAAACTCGCGGCCGCCGACAGCGCGACGCGCGACCGCGCGGAGCGCGCTTTCGCCGACACGTTGCGCATCGCGCTGAATCAGCTCGCGGCGCTGCTGCAGCCGCAGGAGATCACGCGCGACACGCTGCCGCCGACGCTCGTGCGCGACTGGGTCGCCCCCGACGGCAAGGCGCTCGTGCAGATTTCGCCGAAGGTGCCGAAGGGCGTCGACCCGAACGACGACACGATGCTGCGCCACTTCGCGACCGCCGTGAAGGCGGCCGAACCGGGCGCGATCGGCGGCCCGATCTCGATCCTGCATTCGGCGAACACGATCATCAGCGCGTTCCTGCACGCGGCGCTGTGGTCGATCATCTCGATCACGATCCTGCTGTGGATCACGCTGCGCCGCTTCGGCGACGTGCTGCGCACGCTGGTGCCGCTGCTCGTGTCGGGGATCGTCACGCTCGAGATGTGCGTGGTGCTCGGCATGTCGCTGAACTTCGCGAACATCATCGCGCTGCCGCTGATGCTCGGCGTCGGCGTCGCGTTCAAGGTGTATTTCGTGATGGCGTGGCGCGCGGGGCAAACCGGCCTGCTGCATTCGAGCCTGACCCACGCGGTGCTGTTCAGCGCCGCGACGACCGCGACCGCGTTCGGCAGCCTGTGGCTGTCGCATCATCCGGGTACGTCGAGCATGGGCAAGCTGCTCGCGCTGGCGCTGACCTGTACGCTGATCGGCGCCGTCGTGTTTCAGCCCGTCCTGATGGGCAAACCGCGCGTGAAGCGCGCGAAGAACCAAACGCAAGGAATCAATGAATAACATGCGAATCATCGCGGTGACCGTCGCCGCAAGCGCGATGCTGTCCGGCTGCGCGACGGGACCCAACCGCAACCCCAACGACCCGCTCGAGCCGATGAACCGCGCGATGTACAAGTTCAACGACACCGTCGACGAGCACATCGCGGTGCCGATCGCGAAGGGCTACCAGAAGATCACGCCGACGCCGCTGCGTACCGCGATCAGCAACTTCTTCTCGAACCTCGGCGATCTCGGCAACATGGCGAACAACCTGCTGCAGCTGCGGATCACCGATGCGACGCAGGATCTGATGCGCGTCGCGATGAACTCGGTGTTCGGCATGGCCGGGCTGATCGACATCGCGACGCCCGCGGGGCTGCCGAAGCATCACCAGGACTTCGGGCTGACGCTCGCGCGCTGGGGCGTGCCGTCGGGCCCGTACCTCGTGCTGCCGGTGTTCGGGCCGAGCACGTTCCGCGACGGCGTCGGGCGCGCGGTCGACGTGCGCTTCAACCTGCTGAACTACATCGAGCCGGCTGCGCGCAATCCGATGTACGTGATGCAGTTCATCAGCGCGCGTTCCGACCTGCTCGGCGCGACCGATCTGCTGAAGCAGGCCGCGCTCGATCCGTATTCGTTCGTGCGCGACGCGTATCTGCAGCAGCGCAAGTCGCTCACGTACCGCGGCCAGTCGTCGGCCGGGGTACCGAGCTACAACGAGCCGGGCGAAGCGGGCGCGGTGCCGGCAGCGACGCCGGCCGCGCCGGGGCTGCCCAATTACGAGGATCCGGGCGAGTCGGGCGGCGCGGGCGGCGGCGCGCCGAACAACGCG
>NZ_KV786770.1:0-791 GCF_001806955.1 Burkholderia sp. HMSC10F09 | reverse complement strand
CGGCGGCCGATGCCGCGGCGGCCGATGCCGCGGCGGCCGATGTCGCGGGGGCCGGTGCCGCGTCGGCGGGCTTGTCGGGCGGTGCGAGCGGGCCGTGCCATAGCAGTTCGATCTGCGCACCGTTCGGCTCGGTCTGCACGAGCCGCACCGGCAGCCAGCCGACCGACGGCGCGAGCCACATGTCGATGCGTCGCGTGTCGCCGTCGCGGCGCGGTAGCCGCATGAAATGGCGCGCCTGCACGATGCCGCCCTGCGTCTGCACCGATTCGTCGCCGATCACCGCGATCGGCCAGTTCTCGCCGCTGTTGTTGTCGATCACGAAGAACTGCTGCGTGACGCCCGGCTTGTACGCGGACGGATTGCCGCGCACGAGGCTCGACAGCTGGATCAGCATGCTGAAGCGGTCCTGCACGCCGTCGGGCAGCGGCGCGTTGTTCGGCGTGCGCGTGAATACGACCTGATGCTGCTCGCGATTGAAGACCGCGATGTCCTCGGGCCGCCGGCCGCGCTTTTCGACGTAGCGGTCGGGCGCGAGGCCGAAGGCGTCGATGCGGCCCTCGCTGCGGTAGTCGAACGGCCCGATGAACGGCACGGGCATCGACACCGACAGATCGTACGTGCGTCCGTCGGTGCGCCAGTGGATCGTACCGATCATGTTTTGCATCCCGTTGTAGAACGTGTCGTATTGCAGGTCGCCGGACGGCGGCACCGCGAACTTCACGCCGTGCGTCGCGGGGCCGGGCGTGGCCGCGCCGCTTGCGCCGGCGGGCGCCGATGCGGGCTGCGCCGAC
>NZ_KV786769.1:9622-34655 GCF_001806955.1 Burkholderia sp. HMSC10F09 | reverse complement strand
GCGCGATGCACGCCGCCCGCCCGGGCCGCCGCGCGCCGCTGCCGCCGCGGGGCCCGTCACCGATTCGCGTCCTTCAGGGGAGAACAAGACGATGGGCAAGCCGTTGCTGGGCCAGATGATGGACATGCCGCTGCTGGTGTCGTCGCTGATCGCGCATGCCGCGCGTCATGCGGGCGACACCGAGATCGTGTCGAAGCGGATCGAAGGCGACCTGCATCGCTACACGTATCGCGACTGCGAGCGGCGCGCGAAGCGGCTTGCGCAGGCGCTCGCGCGGCTCGGCGTCGAGGCCGGCGACCGCGTCGGCACGCTCGCGTGGAACGGCTACCGGCATCTCGAGGCGTACTACGCGATCGGCGGCATGGGCGCCGTCTGCCACACGATCAACCCGCGGCTTTTTCCCGAACAGATCGCGTACATCGTCAATCATGCGGAAGACCGCTACGTGCTGTTCGACATCAACTTCGCGCCGCTCGTCGAAGCGCTCGCGCTGCAGTGTCCGAACGTGCGCGGCTGGATCGCGATGACCGACGTCGACCATCTGCCGCGCGGCGCGATGCCGTACCTGTGCTACGAGACGCTCGTCGAGGCGGAGGACGGCGGCTACGACTGGCCGCGTCTCGACGAGCAGCAGGCGTGCGGGCTCTGCTACACGTCGGGCACGACCGGCAATCCGAAGGGGGTGCTGTATTCGAATCGCTCGACCGTGCTGCACGCATACGGCGCCGCGCTGCCCGACGCGATGAACCTGTCGGCGCTGGACGCCGTGCTGCCGGTCGTGCCGATGTTCCACGTCAACGCATGGGGGCTGCCGTACGCGGTGCCGCTGACGGGCGGCAAGCTCGTGCTGCCCGGCAAGGATCTCGACGGCCGGTCGCTCTACGAGCTGATGGAGGCCGAGCGCGTGACGTTTTCGGCGGGCGTGCCGACCGTCTGGCTCGGGCTGCTGAACTACATGCGCGAGGCAGGCGTGCGCTTCTCGTCGCTGAACCGCACGGTGATCGGCGGCTCGGCCTGCCCGCCCGCGATGCTGCGCACGTTCGAGGACGACTACGGCGTACGCGTGATCCATGCGTGGGGCATGACCGAGCTGTCGCCGCTCGGCACGCTCGCGAAGCTGAACTGGGCGCAGTCGCAGCGGCCGCACGACGTGCAGCGGCGGCTGCTCGAAAAGCAGGGACGCGTGATCGGCGGCGTCGACATGCGGATCGTCGGCCCGGACGGGCAGGAACTGCCGTGGGACGGCGTCGCGTACGGCGAGCTGCAGGTGCGCGGGCCGTGGGTGATCGACCGCTACTTTCGCAGCGACACCTCGCCGCTCGTCGACGGCTGGTTTCCGACCGGCGACGTCGCGACGATCGACGCGGACGGGTTCCTGCAGATCACCGACCGCAGCAAGGACGTGATCAAGTCGGGCGGCGAATGGATCAGTTCGATCGACGTCGAAAACGTCGCGATCGCGCACCCGGGCGTCGCGGAGGCCGCCTGCATCGCGTGCGCGCATCCGAAGTGGACCGAGCGGCCGCTGCTCGTCGTCGTGCCGCGCGAAGGTGCGAACCTGACGCGCGAGGCGCTGCTCGCGTTCTACGAAGGCAAGGTCGCGAAATGGTGGATTCCGGACGACGTCGTGTTCGTCGAATCGCTGCCGCATACCGCGACCGGCAAGCTGCAGAAGCTGAAGCTGCGCGAAATGTTCCGCGACTACGTGCTGCCGACGGCGGTCTGCGCACCGTAACGCGGGCGCGCGGCCGGCCCTTCGGTCGGCCGCCGTTATCGGCCGGTTGCCCTGGCCGGTCCCCTTGCGAGTCCCCTTGCCGGTCGCCTGCGATCCGCCCCCGGATTGCGCGCAAATTCAAATTGAACGACCGTGCTTTTTCGTTGTATGCTGCCTCCGTTCGATCCGGACATGCGGCCGTTCGACCGCGCACAATGGAAGCGCCGCCACCCCGGCGCGCGATGCATGGAGGCAGGCAGATGGCAGTGGATTACTCGACTCGCGACGGCGTCGCCGTCATCACGCTCAACAATCCGCCCGTCAACGGGCTCGGCCTGTCGACGCGGCTGGGCATCATGGACGCGCTCGAGCGCGCCGTGCACGATCCGTCGATCGCCGCGATCGTGCTGACGGGCGCCGGCCGCGCCTTCTCGGGCGGCGCCGACATCACCGAATTCAATACGCCCAAAGCGCTGCAGGAACCGACGCTGCATACCGTGATCCGCGCAGTGGAGGCGAGCGCGAAGCCGGTCGTCGCCGCGCTGCACAGCGTCGTGATGGGCGGCGGTCTCGAGCTCGCGCTCGGCGCCCACTATCGCGTGGCCGCGCGCGGTGCGCAGATCGCGCTGCCCGAAGTGAAGCTCGGGCTGCTGCCGGGCGCGGGCGGCACGCAGCGCCTGCCGCGCGCGGTCGGCCTCGAGACCGCGCTGAACATGATCGTGTCGGGCGCGCCGGTGCCCTCCGAGCAGCTTGCCGAAAGCGGGTTGTTCGATCAGCTCGCCGACGGCGATCTGATCGACGCGGCCGTCGCGTTCGCGCGCAAGGCCGGAGCGCAGCCGGGGCCGCATCCGCGCGTGCGCGACCGCAAGATCGTCCACGACAACGCGGCGGGCTTTATCCAGTTCGCACGCAATTCGGTGAAGGCCGCCGCGCCGAACTTCCCGGCGCCGCACAAGTGCATCGACGCGATCGAGGCCGGCGTGCTGCACGGTTTCGACAAAGGCAGCATCGCCGAGCGCGAAGGCTTCGTCGCGCTGATGATGACGTCGGAAAGCCGCGCGCTGCGGCACGCGTTTTTCGGCGAGCGCGCGGCGAGCAAGATTCCCGACGTGCCGGCCGACACGCCGGTGCGCGACATCCGCCGTGTCGCGGTGATCGGCGCGGGCACGATGGGCGGCGGCATCGCGATGAACTTCGTCAACGCGGGGCTGCCCGTCACGCTGCTCGAAACGAAGCAGGACGCGCTCGAGCGCGGGCTCGCGACGATCCGCAAGAACTACGACGCGCAGGTGAAGAAGGGCAAGCTCACGCAGGAGAAGCTCGAGGCGCGCATGGCGCTGATTGCGCCGACGCTGTCCTACGACGACCTGAAGGACGCTGACCTCATCGTCGAGGCCGTGTTCGAGGAGCTCGGCGTGAAGGAGCAGGTGTTCCGCAAGCTCGACGAAGTCGCGAAGCCGGGCGCGATCCTCGCGTCGAACACGTCGACGCTCGACGTGAACCGCATCGCCGCATTCACGAAGCGTCCGCAGGACGTCGTCGGCATGCACTTCTTCAGTCCGGCGAACGTGATGAAGCTGCTTGAAGTCGTGCGCGGCGCGCAGACGGCGAAGGACGTGCTCGCGACCGTGATGGCCGTCGCGAAGAAGATCCGCAAGACGGCGGTGGTATCGGGCGTATGCGACGGCTTCATCGGCAACCGGATGATCGAGCAGTACATCCGGCAGGCGCTGTTCATGCTCGAGGAAGGCGCGCTGCCCGCGCAGATCGACCGCGCGATCGAGCAGTTCGGCTTCGCGATGGGGCCGTTCCGGATGAGCGACCTGGCCGGCAACGACATCGGCTGGGCGATCCGCAAGCGCCGCTACGTCGAGCAGCCCGACCTCCATTATTCGAAGATCGCCGATCGTCTCTGCGAGCAGGGCCGCTTCGGGCAGAAGACGGGCGCCGGCTGGTACGACTATGCGCCCGGCGATCGCCGCGCGCGGCCGTCTGCGCTCGTCGACGAGATGGTCGTCGCCTATTCGAAGGAGCGCGGCATCGAGCGACGCAAGATCGCCGACGACGAGATCGTCGAGCGGCTCGTGTTCGCGCTCGTCAACGAAGGCGCGAAGATTCTCGAGGAAAAGATCGCGTCGAAGGCGTCCGACATCGACATGGTCTATCTGACCGGTTACGGCTTCCCGCTGTGGCGCGGCGGCCCGATGCTGTACGCCGACATGGTCGGCCTCTACAACGTCGAGCGCGCGATTCGCCGCTACGCGGCCGCGCCGAACGGCGACGCGTGGCAGCTCGCGCCGTCGATCGCGGAGCTCGCGAAGGCCGGCCGCGGATTCAACGGCTGACGCCACGCGGCGCCGCGCACCGACTCGCAAGGAGAAACGCAATGAAACGCACCGACGACGTCCTGCTCGTGATCGACGTGCAGTACGACTTCATGCCGGGCGGCGCGCTGGCCGTCGCCGACGGCGACGCGGTCGTGCCCGTGATCAACGCGCTCGCGCAGCGGTTCGAGCGCGTCGTGATCACGCAGGACTGGCATCCGCGCGAGCACGTGTCGTTCGCGGCGAATCATCCGGACGGCGAACCGTTCTCGACGATCGCGCTGCCGTACGGCGAGCAGGTGCTGTGGCCCGTGCATTGCGTGCAGGACACCGAAGGCGCGGCGCTGCATCGCGACCTCGACCTGCCGCACGCGCAGCTCGTGATCCGCAAGGGCTGCGATGCGCGCGTCGACAGCTATTCCGCATTCGTCGAAGCCGATCGCACGACGCGCACGGGGCTCGCCGGCTATCTGCGCGAGATCGGCGCGAAACGCGTCTGGTGCTGCGGGCTCGCGACCGACTATTGCGTCGCGTGGTCGGCGCTCGACGCGCGCGCGGCGGGCTTCGACGCCGCGGTGATCGACGATGCGTGCCGCGCGATCGACCTGAACGGCTCGCTCGCGCAGGCATGGCAGCAGATGCAGGCGGCGGGCGTCGCACGCGTGACGTCCGATGGCGTGCGCGCCAGCGCATAGCGCCGCCTTTCCACTCGATTCAGCACATCAGGCAGGAACGAAGGAGACTCGCATGACCGAAGCCGTAATCGTATCGACCGCACGCACGCCGCTCGCGAAATCGTGGCGCGGCGCCTTCAACATGACGCACGGCGCGACGCTCGGCGGCCACGTGGTCGCGGTGGCGCTCGAGCGCGCGAAGCTCGACCCGGCGCGCGTCGAGGACGTGATCATCGGCTGTGCGAATCCGGAAGGCGCGACGGGCGGCAACATCGCGCGGCAGATCGCATTGCGCGCGGGGCTGCCGGTCAGCGTGCCGGGCATGACGGTGAACCGCTTCTGCTCGTCGGGGTTGCAGACGATCGCACTCGCCGCCCAGCGGATCATCGCGGGCGAGGGCGACGTCTACGTCGCGGGCGGCGTCGAGTCGATCTCGTGCGTGCAGAACGAGATGAACCGGCACATGGCGTACGAGGGCTGGCTGCTCGAACACAAGCCGGAAATCTACTGGACGATGCTGCAGACGGCCGAGAACGTCGCGAAGCGCTACGGGATCTCGAAGGAGCGTCAGGACGAATACGGCGTGAACTCGCAGCTCAAGGCCGCCGCCGCGCAGGAAGCGGGGCGCTTTCGCGACGAGATCGTGCCGATCACCGTGCGCGCCGGCATCGCGGACAAGGCCACCGGCCGCCTGTTCACGAAGGAAGTGACGGTGTCGGCCGACGAGGGGATCCGTCCGGACACGACGCTCGACGGCGTGTCGAAGATTCGTCCGGCCGTGCCGGGCGGCGTGATCACGGCCGGCAATGCGAGCCAGTTTTCCGACGGCGCGGCCGCGTGCGTCGTGATGAGCGCCGCGGCCGCGCAGCGCGAAGGGCTGCAGCCGCTCGGCGTGTTCCGCGGCTTCGCGGTGGCCGGCTGCGAGCCGGACGAGATGGGCATCGGCCCCGTGTTCGCGGTGCCGAAGCTGCTGAAGCAGGCAGGGCTGAGCGTCGACGACATCGGGCTCTGGGAGTTGAACGAAGCATTTGCGGTGCAGGTGCTCTATTGCCGCGACACGCTCGGGATCCCTGACGATCGCCTGAACGTGAACGGCGGCGCGATCGCGGTCGGCCACCCGTACGGCGTGTCGGGCACGCGGCTGACCGGCCACGCGCTGATCGAAGGCAAACGGCGCGGCGTCAAGTACGCGGTCGTCACGATGTGCATCGGCGGCGGGCAGGGCGCGGCCGGCCTGTTCGAAATCGTCTGACGTTTCGCCTGCCGTGCCGGCCGCCGCGCGACTGCGGCGCGCGCGGCACGGCGCTCTTCACGACGGCCGCCGCCTGCATGCGGCATGCCGGCCGTAATGCCGTTTCCCCTCACTTGTCAAACGAATCGCCGCTCCTATACTTGCTCTGACATTTGCCTTTCGGAACAGAGGGGCCGACGCGCGCGCCATGGCCGGGTCGCGCGCATGCGGCTGCGACACGCGAATCGGCGGCAAATCGATCGGGGAACGAATTGAGTACGACCTTTGCAGCCGGGGAACCGCCCCGCGTCGTGAGCGCGGCTGCGCGGATTTACGCGAAATGCCTGCTGGTCGGATTCGCGCTGCTGCCGGCCTATCTGATCGCCTACCTGTGGTTCTTCGCCGATCCGCGCGCGACCTTCGAAAACCACGCGTTCCATGAAATCGCGATTGCGGCCGCGACCGTCGAGGGCGCGTTCGTCACGTACGTCACCTGGGTCTGCTATCGATCGTCGGGCGAACCGCTGTTGCGCTGGCTGACGCTCGGCTTTCTCGGCTTCGCGACGATCTACGCGCTGCACGGCGTGTTTACCGGCGCCGCGCATCACAACCTCTGGCTGTTTCTGCTCTACGGGCCCGCGTCGCGGCTCGTGATGGCGATCCTGCTGCTGACCGGCCTGCTGTCGTATTCGCGCCCGCCCGACCGCGCCGACAAGCGCACGAGCGTGCGCACGTGGCTGCCGTGGCTCGTCGTCTTCGCGCTCGTCGACGTCGCGGTCGCGTATCTCGCCTATTCGCCGATCGCGGGCGCGCTCGGCACGCGGCTCGCGATGGAGGGCGGCGCGCTCGTATTCTCGCTGCTGAACGTCGCCGTACTGCTCGCGCGACGCATCCGCTCGCCTCTGATGGTGATCTACGGCGTGTCGATCACGGCGTTCGCGCTGTCGTCGCTCGCGTTCCTGCTCGGCAAGCCGTGGAACCACATGTGGTGGCTCGCGCACGCGATCTTCGCCGGCGGCTTCTTTCTGCTCAGCTACGGCGTCGTGCAGGCGCTGCAGACGACGCGCTCGTTCTCGGCGATCTACAGCCAGCAGGATCTGATGAGCCGCCTCGCGGAATCGATGGCGCGCACCGAGAGCGCGCTGCTCGAACTGCGACGCACGAACCAGAAGCTCGAATACATGGCCGCGACCGATCCGATGACGGGCGCGTCGAACCGCCGGCAATTCATCGCGCAGGTCGAACGCGAGATCGGTCGCGCCGAGCGCGACGGCATGCCGTTCTGCCTGCTCGCGCTCGACCTCGACAATTTCAAGCACATCAACGATGCGTACGGCCATCAGATCGGCGACGAGGTGCTGCGTGGCGTCGTGCGCCAGTGCCTCGACGCGATCCGGCCGAGCGGCGCGCTTGCGCGCGTCGGCGGCGAGGAGTTCATGGCCTTGCTGCCCGAGATGCCGCTCGAGGGGGCACGGATGACGGCCGAGCGCGTGCGTTCGTCGATCGCCACTGCGCCGTTCGGCCTCGACTTCAAGCGCGTGCAGGTCACGGTCAGTGTCGGTGTGGCGCAGTACGGCGTCGACGGCAGCACGGTAGACGCGCTGCTACGCGTCGTCGACGAACGGCTGTATCAGGCCAAGCGGGAAGGACGCAATCGCGTCGTCGCGCGGTGACGCTTTGCGGGGCAATACGTTGGCGCGAACCGCTGCGAGAGCGTGCCGTCCCGTGCGTCGCCCCGGACGGCGAAGCCGTGCCGGGGCGCCATCGCGTGGTCGACCGCCGCGTAATCGACGCGCGCTGCGCTAGCGCGACGCGGCCGCTGCGATGTGCATCGCGCCATCATCCTGCAGCCGCTGCGACGCCTGCCACCAGTACCTGCCCGCGCGCAGCTGCGGATCGCGGATCGCGAGATACGTCGTGCTCCAGAGCTGCGCGGCGTTCGCCTCGGTCGCATCGGCGCTGCGCGTGCCGAATGCGTCGGCGTGGTACTGCCCGTTCGCGTAGGACCACGTCCACATCTCCGAGGTGCGCATGTCCCGGCCGTTCGCGATGACCTGCCACACGGTCTGCCGCGCCTGCGTGAGCAGCGCACGTGTCGTATCGGAGAGGTCCTGGCGCGCGAGCTGCCGATCGAGTCCGGCCACCCACATCGCCTGCTGCCACGACCAGATCACGGTGCCGTGATACGCGGAACTCGTGAACTTCGGCCACAGCGACGGATTCGCATACGCGGGGTTGGCGATCAGCATCCCGACGTCGGTGACGAGGCCGGTCGGGAACGGCCGGATCGCGTCGGCGACGATCCGCTGCAGCTGCGCCTCGGGCGGTGTGCCGAACAGCAGCGCGAAGCCGCCGTCCGAGTTCATCACCGGAATCGGATGGCCCTGTTCGTCGAGCGACAGCGCGTAGAACGCGAGCGGCGCGCTCGGCGCGGTGCCGGCCGGCACGCCGGCCGTCGGCGCATACGCGGCTACGTCGGCCGCCGCCTGCGCGGCCGGTACGCCGACTTCGAACAGCGGCGGCGCTTGCTGCTCCCATACCGCCGCTTCGTTCGCGGTGTCCGCGAGCGAAGCGCGCTGGTTCGCATCGAGATACGGATCGAGCAGCCCGCGCGCGAGGAACGCGTTCGCCGCGCGCAGCGCGGCCGGCACGAGCACCGCGTTGACGTCGTACGGGTACACGCCGCCGCCGAGCCCGTCGGTACTGTCGCGCCAGTTGCCGACGATCTCGCCCGGTCGCAGATGAATCAGGTTCGCGACCGCCGGCTGCTGCGCGAACGGCCGCGCGGTGTCGGCGACGTGCAGCAGGTTCGCGACGAGACGGCTGCCGTTCGTCCGTCCGTCGCTGCCGCGCTGCGCGAGATACGCGGCCGCGCGCGCCTGGCCGCGCGGATCGTCGATCAGCCATGCCGCGGCGATCGGCGCGAGCAGATAGTCGCTGTCGATCATCTTGTAGTCGTAGGTCGGCGTCGCATCGTCGGGGCGGCCGTTCTTCCGGTTGTCGATTAGCGCGAATTCGCCGATGCCTTCCTCGTGTGCGACCTTGCCGTCGCTCGACAGCCGCTCGAGCACCGACGACAGCCCGGCCTCGATTGCCGGCGCTTCGAGCACCGGCATCAACATGCGCACGGAGATCAGCGTGTCGCGGCCGAAGTAGGTGTCGTATTGCCACGAGCCGGCGAGCAGCTTGTCGTGGAAGCTCAGGAACTCGAGGACGTTCTGGCTCACCGGATCGGGGTTCGCGGACGAGGTCAGCAGATCGGCGTGCGTGATCGGCGACAGCGGCGTCTCGCCCGACAGCGCATCGATGTGCAGCTTCAGCACGTGCGAGCCGGCGGCCGCGCGCAGCACCAGCTTGCCGCCCGACGCGGTCGCGATGCTGCCGCCGTCGCGCAGCGTGATGCGCAGCGCGTAGCCGGGCGCGCCGTCGATCCGGTCGCGCTGCCATTGCGCGGTGCCGCCCTGCACGGCGGACGCGACGACGATGTCCGGCGGAATCGATGCGCCGCCGTTGAAGTCGCGCAGAAAGCGCACGTTGCTGAGCAAGGCCTCGCGGATCGTCAGCGTGTCCGTATCGACCGAGACGTCCGCGCCGATGCCGTACAGCGGACGGCCGCGCGCGTCGGGCGCCGACAGCGCGGCCGGCGGCGTATCGAGGCTCCAGTTCACCGCTTGCGCGGTATCGTCGAACCACAGCCCGGTGCCGCTGTTGCCGGCCGGGAAGACGACGAGCAGGCGCGGCTTCGTCGACGAGCGCATCAGTAGATGCGCGGCCACCTTGTCCTGGCGGAAGAATGCGTTGATCTGTCCGCCGGTGTCCATCCGGAACGACAGCGCGGCCTGATTCGACGGCGCGGTGGCGGGCTGAATGTCGTCGTCGTTGCACGCGGCGAGCAGCGCGGCGCAGACGACACCGATGCAGAGCGACTTCGCGAAGCGATGCATGTCATATCCCTCCTGATGACTGACGTCGTTGTTATGAGGCGATCGGCGCGCGGCTTGTTTTTTGTCGGGTGCGAAATTGCGTCTTTACGTTAATCGGTCGATAGGAGAAGCGATGGAAATCGAATGAGAATGACGGGAGGCCTTTTAATGGATCGGTTGAACGCGATGATTCCGAATGCGCAATTGCGGTTGTTCGAATAAACGTTGCGGGCGCAACGTACACGCCAAGCCAATGCAGCCGATAACGGAATGTAATCCGTCGTACGAATTCTAGGAGTCGGATAAAGCGGCAGTCAATATCGGTTTCGAATGAATTCGAATAATGGCGGTTAAAAAATTCCTGTAATTATTTCCTGCCGAATCGGCAAAATACGAAAATTTGACGGAATCGATCGGCGCGCAGCCATGCGATTGGGGAAAAATGGAACGGCAATGAACGCCGGTATCGCCGATTCGATGTCCGGGCGACATGCAATGGTGTCGATGCTTCATTGAAGTCTGCGCGTGCCCCGCTCGCAGCGCGTCCCGATGAAGCGCCGTCGCGAGCAATCGGCATACCCGCGCTCGACCGCGCGGCTCGGCCATCGCGCCGCATCACCGCGCATGCGCGCACCCGCATGCGGCAAGTTTGGTAGGCTTGGAGTCTGCCTGCGCCGGCCGCGGATCGCGCGCGATCCGCGATGCGCGCGCGGCAGGCAGACCGACATGACGAGCCGGCGCACCGACGCCGGCTTTGCGATTCTCACGAACCGGAGCGAACGAAGTGATCAGACATATTGTGATGTGGAAGCTGAAGGAATCGGCGGAGGGCGCGACGCGCGCGCAGAACGCGCTGAAGCTGAAGGAAAAGCTCGAAGGCTGCCGCGACATCGTGCCGGGCATCCTGCAGCTCGACGTCGGCGTGGCGACGCCGGGTCTCGAAGCCACCTGCGACGTCGTGCTCGTGTCCGATTTCGCGGATCAGGCGGCGCTCGATGCGTACCAGGTGCATCCGGTTCACCAGGAAGTGAAGAAGTTCGTCGTCAACGTGGTCGAAGGGCGGCAATGCCTCGACTATCTGGTCGACGGTACGCGATGAGCGACGCGGGAACCCGGACGGACGGCCCGTCGATCGAGAGCCCGTTCGTCGACTTGCTCGGCGTGCGCCTCGTGTCCGCGAAGGACGGTGCGAGCGAGATCGCGCTCGCGCTCGACGAGCGGCACATGAACACCTGGAGCATCGCGCACGGCGGCGTGACGATGACGCTGTCGGACATCGCGCTCGCGATGGCCGCGCGCAGCCTGACCGACGACGGCGTCGGCGTCGTCACGGTCGAGATGAAGGTCAACTTCATGCAGCCGGGCCGCGGCGAGCTGCGCGCTTACGGCCGCGTGATGCACCGCTCGACCACGATGGCGTATTGCGAAGGCGAGGTGCGCGACAGCGACGGCAATTTCGTCGCGAAGGCGCTCGGCACGTTCAAGTACATGCGGCGGCTCGCGGTCGGCCGCGACATCAAGCGGCAACGCACACGCACGGCGCCGGACGCGCAGCCTGGCCCGAGCGACGCGTAAGCGGCGTACGCGCGGCCCTGTCGGCGACGGCAGGGCCGTTTCCTTTGCAGGACGGCGCGCAGCCGCGCCGGCGGCGCCGCGTTACGCGGCGGCCGCGAACCGGAGACAGCGATGAATACGATCAACCGTCAGGTGCTGCTCGTGTCGCGCCCGCAGCAGGCCGCGAGCGTCGACAATTTCAGGCTCGTCGAGACGCCGCTCGCGCCGCTGGCCGACGGCGAACTGCGCGTGCGCAATCATTTTCTGTCGCTCGATCCGTACATGCGCGGCCGCATGAACGACGCGAAATCGTATGCGCCGCCGCAGCCGCTCAACGAAGTGATGATCGGCGGGACGGCGGGCGAGGTGATCGAGTCGCGCCATCCCGACTTCGCCGTCGGCGATCGCGTGGTCGGCCAGTTCGGCTGGCAGGAATACGGCACGTCGAATGGCGCCGGGCTGCGCAAGGTCGACACGTCGCGCGTGCCGCTGTCCGCGTGGCTCGGCGTGACCGGCATGCCGGGCATGACGGCGTGGGTCGGGCTGAACCGCATCATCAAGCCGAAGGCCGGCGACACGATCGTCGTCAGTGCGGCGAGCGGCGCGGTCGGCAGCGTCGTCGGCCAGCTCGCGAAGCGCGCCGGATGCCGCGCGGTCGGCATCGCGGGCGGCCCCGACAAATGCCGCTACGTGGTCGATACGCTCGGCTTCGATGCGTGCGTCGACTACAAGGCCGGCCGGCTCGTCGACGATCTCGCGGCCGCGACGCCCGACGGCGTCGACGGCTGCTTCGAGAACGTCGGCGGCGCGGTGCTCGATGCGACGATGGCGCGGATGAACGCGTTCGGCCGGATCGCGGTGTGCGGGATGATCGCCGCCTACGACGGCGCCGCGGCGCCGCTCGCGAATCCGGCGCTGATCCTGCGCTCGCGGCTGACGATGCAGGGCTTCATCGTGTTCGAGCACGCGCATGCGTGGCCGCCGGCGCTCGCCGAACTGGCCGAGCTCGTCGCGACGAAGCAGCTGCACTACCGCGAGACGATCGCCTACGGGCTCGAGCGTGCGCCGGAAGCGTTCATCGGGATGCTGAAGGGCCGTAATTTCGGCAAGCAGCTCGTCCAGCTCGTGTGACGCAGGCGTGGCATCATGTGGCGCTTGTTCGTTCCCGGCGCCACGCACGCGCCGTTCACCCCAATGCCGCTGAATCCGAAGATCGCCCAGGTGCTCGACATGGTCGAGCGCGCGAAACGCCCGCCTTATCATCGCCAGACGCCGCAGCAGGCGCGCGCCGCCTACGAGAAGAGCGCGCCGATCCTCGACGTGCCGCCGGCGCCGATGCATGCGGTCGACGCGTGCACGATTCCGACGCGCGACGGCCATACGATTGCCGCGCGGCTGTATCTGCCGGTCGAACCGAGCCTCGCCGAGCCGCTGCCCGCGCTCGTCTACTATCACGGCGGCGGCTTCACGGTCGGCAGCATCAACACGCACGACGCGCTGTGCCGGATGTTCGCGCGCGACGCGCGCTGCGCGGTGCTGTCGGTGGGCTACCGGCTCGCGCCCGAGCACCGGTTCCCGACCGCCGTCGACGATGCCGAGGACGCATTGCGCTGGCTGCATCGCGCGGCGCCCGCATTGGGCCTCGACGCGTCGCGGCTCGCGGTCGGCGGCGACAGCGCGGGCGGCACGCTCGCGACGGTTTGCGCGGTGCTCGCACGCGATGCGGGCATCGATCTTGCGCTGCAGCTGCTGATTTACCCGGGCGTCACGGGCCATCAGGACACCGCCTCGCATGCGCGGCTCGCGAACGGCTACCTGCTGTCGCGCGACACGATCCAGTGGTTCTTCGCGCAATACGTGCGCGACGCGGCGGATCGCGACGACTGGCGCTTCGCGCCGCTCGACGGCCGGCGCGGCGCGCCGTCGTTCGCGGGCGTCGCGCCCGCGTGGATCGCGACGGCCGAGTACGACCCGCTCAGCGACGAAGGCGCCGCCTATGCGGACAAGCTGCGCGCGGCCGGCAACGCGGTCACGCTGGTCTGCTATCCGGGCATGATCCACGAATTCTTCAAGATGGGCGGCTACGTGCCCGAGGTGAAGGCCGCGCATGCCGATGCGGTCGCGGCGCTGAGGGCCGCGTTCGACGACGTTTGACGGCGGGCGGCGACGGCGCCGCGCGCGAGGAGGGCAGCGATGACGGACGGCGTGGTGGAAACCGGCGACTGGACGACGCTGGGCGGCGATGCCGCGCGCATTCGCGACGCGGTGTTCGTGCGCGAGCAGCGCATCCCGCCCGAATGGGAACTCGACGACGACGATCCGCTCGCGTTGCATGCGGTCGCGTACCGGATCGACGCGACGAGCGGCGCGCGCCGCGCGGTCGCGACGGGGCGGCTGCTGCCGTCCGGCACGATCGGCCGCGTCGCCGTGCTGGCCGAGGCACGCAACCGCGGCATCGGCTCGGCCGTGCTGAACGCGCTGCTCGATGCCGCGCGCCGGCGCGGCGAACCGCTCGTACGGCTTTATGCCCAGGAGGCGGCGGTGCCGTTCTATCTGCGGCACGGGTTCTCGGCAGCCGGCGCGCCGTTCGTCGAGGCCGGCGTGCCGCACGTCGAGATGACGCGCGTGCCGTGACGCGGCGCGTCAGCGCGGCGTCGTGACGTCGATGTCGAAGGCGAACGCGCGCTCGAACTCGCCGGGCCGCACGGTGCGATGCGAGCCGTCGTCGTCGCTGCGCTCCTTGATCTCGACGGTGAGCCGCACGCCTTCCTTCATCGTGACGCGCAGCGCGGTCGTGCCGCGCGTGCCGTATTCGGGCGTCTCGATGAACGCGGCGGACAGCGCGCGCTCGCGCTCGAGCGGAATGCCGGTGTGCGGCAGCGCGTCGTCGTCGGCCACGCGCGTATCGCGCATCAGCGCGATCAGCTCGTCGAGCGACGGTGTCGGGTTGTCGGTCAGCAGCGTGCCGAGCTCGGCGCGCTTGCGCACGACTTTCGGCCAGGGCGTATCGAGCCGCGCGTTCGACAGCGCGTGCACGCCGGCGCCGACCGCGACCGGCGGCGCCGCGCGGCTTTCGCCTTCGGGCGCGCGATTGCAGAACCATGCGAGTTCGCGCCGTTTCCAGTCGCCGACGAGCAGGTTGAAGCCGTTGTAGACGGCCGCATGCTCGGCGAGCTGCGCGAGATAGTCGAGCGGCGCGACGGCCGGGCCGCCGAGATAGTCGGACACGAGCTTGCCGCGCGTCGGCGCGCCGGCACGGATGTCGAACGGCGCGCGGTAATTGGTCAGCGCGGCGAAGCGGCCGTCGCGCGACACGCCGAGCCAGGTGCCGCCCGCCTCGAGATCGCGGCCGGCGAGCACGCCCGGCACGTCTTCCCACCACGACAGCGGCGCGCTCGTGCGGCGAAAGAATTCGTCGCGGTTGGCGGCCAGCGTAAATACGGGACCGGCGGCGGCATCGGGCTGCCAGTCGAAGGCAATCAGACACATCGGGCGAATCTCTCGCAGGAAACGTCGCGCGGCCGGCGCACAAGGCGCTGCGGCGCGCGAACGGGTTGTCAGTGCGTCATGCGTCGGTCGGCCACGCGTACGGCAGTGCGTCGAACGCGAGCGCGGGCCCGGCGGCCGAGCCGACGTGCACGCTGCCGCTGTCGAGCGCGGCGAGCTTGATCTCGACGAGCGCGTCGACGCCGCCCGCGGGCGCCGCCGCCGCATTGACGATCATGCCGCAGGGCTGGCCCGGATCGTCGCTGTGGAACAGCTCGGCGCCGGCATGCACGGTGTCGGTGTCGGCCGCGACGTGCGCGAGCGCGGTGCGGCGCTTGATCGTGCCGCGATACTGGCTGCGCGCGACGACTTCCTGGCCCGGATAGCAGCCCTTGCGGAAGTTGACCGCGCCGATCACGTCGAAATTCACCATCTGCGGGACGAACTGTTCGACGACCGGCTGCGTGATACGCGGTTCGCCGGCACGCACATCGAGCCAGTCCCACACGGCCGGCGACACGACCGGCAGCTTGCCGCCAAGCGCGGCGAGGCGCGCGTCGACTTCCGCGCGCGGGCCGATCCACAGGTAACGCTTGCGCCCGGCCGCGTCCGGCACGCGGATCAGCGCGCCGGCAGGGCCGTCGACCTTCACGTGCACGCCGTCCGGCAGCGCATCGAAGATGCCCGACAGCGCGTCGCGCACGTCGCCGGCGAAGCCCACCACCGCAAGCGCCTCGCTCGCGTCGGTCAGTTTCGCCTTCGCGCGCAGCACGAACATCGACAGCCGCTTCTGCACCGCGGCCTGAATGTCCTTCGACACCAGCAGGCGCACGTCGTGGCCCGCGCGCCACGCGAGGAACGACGCGAGCAGCCGGCCCTTCGGCGAGCAGTAGCCGCTGAGCCGCGCACTGGCGGCGTCCAGATGCTCGATGTCGTTGGTGAGCTGGCTGTGCAGGAACGTTGCCGCATCGTCGCCGGCCACGTCGATCACGCCGAACTGCGCGAGCGGCATGTACGCGCCCGGCGCATCGAAATCGGCGGCGGACGGACGGGGAAAAACGGGAAGCGGGGCGGATGCGGCAGCCTGGGCAGCCGGTGAAGCGAACGGTGTGCTCATGGAATGAGGGAACAGTCAACCCTGACTTTGACGGAGGCGAGCAAGTATTATATGGGTCTTACCTGAGTCACGTTCCATGTCCCTACTGAAGAAATGCGCCGCGACGGTGGCGGCGCTGGCCGTCGTTGTGGCCGCTGCCGGCGCGGGCGGCGCGTATTACTGGGCGACCCGCCCGCTGCTGCTCGGTGCGGCGTCGCTCGACGTCACGATCAAGCCGCGCAGCAGCGTGAAGAGTGTCGCGCTGCAACTGAAGCGCGGCGGCGTACCGGTCGAGCCGTTCGGCTTCGTCGCGATGACGCGGCTGCTCGGCCTGTCGAGCCGGCTGAAGTCCGGCAACTACGAATTCAAGACGGGCGTCACGCCGTACGAAGTGCTGCAGAAGATCGCGCGCGGCGACGTGAACGAGTACGTCGCGACGGTGATCGAGGGCTGGACCTTCAAGCGGATGCGCGCGGAACTCGATGCGAACCCCGATCTGGTCCACACGACGGCCGGGATGAGCGACGCCGAGCTGCTGCGCGCGATCGGCGCGTCCGACAGCGCGATCGAGCGCGGCAGCGGCGAAGGGCTGTTCTTTCCCGATACCTATCTGTTCGACAAGGGCACGAGCGACGTGAACATCTACCGGCGCGCCTACCGGCTGATGCAGACGCGCCTCGACGAGGCGTGGGCCGTGCGTGCGCCCGGCCTGCCGTACAAGACGCCTTACGAAGCGCTGACGATCGCGTCGATCGTCGAAAAGGAAACCGGGCATGCGGCCGATCGCGCCTTCGTCGCGGCCGTATTCGCGAACCGGCTGCGCATCGGCATGCCGCTGCAGACCGATCCGTCGGTGATCTACGGGCTCGGCGACGCGTACGACGGCCGTCTGCGCAAGCGCGACCTGCAGGCCGACACTCCTTACAATACCTACACGCGACGCGGGCTGCCGCCGACGCCGATCGCGTTGCCGGGCGTCGCCGCACTGCAGGCGGCGATCAATCCGGCGCAGACGAACGCGCTCTATTTCGTCGCGAAGGGCGACGGCACGAGCGTGTTCTCGGATACGCTCGGCGATCACAACAAGGCCGTGGACAAGTACATACGAGGTCAATGATGGCGAGCGGTAAATTCATCACGTTCGAGGGCATCGATGGGGCGGGCAAGACGACGCACCTGCAATGGTTCTGCGAACGCCTGCAGCACAAGCTGGCCGGCGCCGGCCGGCAGGTCGTCGTGACGCGCGAGCCGGGCGGCACGCAGCTCGGCGAGAAACTGCGCGAGATTCTGCTGAACCAGCCGATGGATCTGGAAACCGAGGCGCTGCTGATGTTCGCCGCGCGCCGCGAGCATCTCGCGCTCGTGATCGAGCCGGCGCTCGCGCGCGGCGACTGGGTCGTGTCGGACCGCTTCACCGACGCGACCTTCGCGTATCAGGGCGGCGGCCGCGGGCTGCCGCGCGACAAGCTCGAGACGCTCGAACGCTGGGTGCAGGGCGGCTTTCAGCCGGACCTGACCGTGCTGTTCGACGTTGCGCCGCACGTCGCGAGCGAGCGCCGCGGCGCCGTGCGCATGCCGGACAAGTTCGAGAGCGAGTCGGACGCGTTTTTCGCGCGCACGCGCGGCGAATATCTGCGGCGTGCGGAAGAAGCGCCGCATCGCTTCGCGATCGTCGACGCGACGCAGTCGATCGACGAGATCCGTCAGCAGCTCGAGCGCGTACTCGCCGCGCTGTAACCCGCAAGGAACGCACCTCATGATCTATCCGTGGCAGACCGACGACTGGAACCGCCTGCAGCAGTTGCGCGCGCAATGGCCGCATGCGCTACTGCTGCACGGGCAGGCCGGCATCGGCAAGCTGCAGTTCGCGCAGCATCTGGCGCGGGGTTTCCTCTGCGAGTCGCCGCAGCCGAACGGCGAGCCGTGCGGCACCTGCGCGGCTTGCACGTGGTTCGCGCAGGGCAACCATCCGGACTACCGGATCGTGCTGCCCGAAGCGCTCGCCGGCGAAGCGCCGGGCGCCGCGGACGATGCGAAGCCGGCCGACGCGGACGACAGCGGCAAGAAGACGCGCACGCCGAGCAAGGAGATCAAGATCGAGCAGGTGCGTGCGCTGCTCGATTTCTGCGGCGTCGGCTCGCATCGCGGCGGCCTGCGCGTCGTCGTGCTGTATCCGGCCGAAGCGCTGAACGTCGCCGCGTCCAACGCGTTGCTGAAGACGCTCGAGGAGCCGCCGCCGGGCGTCGTGTTCCTGCTCGTGTCGGCGCGCATCGACCGTCTGCTGCCGACCATCGTCAGCCGCTGCCGGCAGTGGCCGATGAGCGTGCCGGCGCCCGAGGCGGCCGCCGCGTGGCTCGCGACGCAGGGCGTCGACGACGCGCGCGCGCTGCTCGCCGAAGCCGGCGGCGCGCCGCTCGCCGCGCTGGCGCTCGCGAGCGACGAGAACCGCCCGTTGCGCGATTTCACGCTGAACCAGCTCGCGGCCGGCGCGGCCTGCGATCCGTTCGCGTGCGGCGAGACGCTGCAGAAGCTGCCGGTGCCGCTCGTGCTCGGCTGGCTGCAGCGCTGGCTGTACGATCTGCTGGCGCAGCGGATGGCGGGCGCGCCGCGCTATTTCCCCGCGCACGCGGCGGCACTCGCGCGCTGCGCGCAGACGGTCGACGCGAACGCGTTCGCGCGCTTCATGAAGGCCGTCACGCGGCAGCGCACGGTCGAGAACCATCCGCTCAATGCGCGGCTCGTCTTCGAGGAATTGTTTCTCGGTTATCGCGAAATGTTCGCATGATCCTCGATTGTTTCCGTCGGGTTGCGAAACGATGACCGACACCTGCCGCGAGGCGACGCGCGCGTCGCGGCCGGCTTTACGTATTCAGGAACCACGATGTTCGTCGACTCTCATTGCCACATCAATTTCAAGGGTCTCGCGGATCGCCTGCCGGCGGTGCTCGAGAACATGCGCGAGCACGACGTCACGCACGCGCTGTGCGTGTCCGTCGATTTCGAGACGCTGCCCGACGTGCTCGCGATCGCCGAGGCGCACGACAACGTCTATGCGTCGGTCGGCGTGCATCCCGATCACGAGGAGGCGCGGGAACCGACGCTCGCCGAACTCGTCGAACTGGCCGCGCATCCGAAGGTCGTCGCGATCGGCGAGACGGGCCTCGACTACTACCGCCTCGAAGGCCGCTCGATTGCCGACATGGAGTGGCAGCGCGAGCGCTTTCGCACGCACATCCGGGCCGCGGCCGCGACGATGAAGCCGCTGATCGTCCATACGCGGGCGTCGTCGGAGGACACGCTGCGGATCATGGCCGAGGAGCGCGCGGACGTGCCCGGCGGCGTGATGCACTGCTTCACCGAGCCGTGGGCCGTCGCCGAGCAGGCGCTCGCGCAGAATTTCCACATCTCGCTGTCGGGCATCGTCACGTTCAAGAACGCGACCGACGTGCAGGACGTCGCGCGCCGCGTGCCGCTCGACCGGCTGCTGATCGAGACCGACTCGCCGTACCTCGCGCCGGTGCCGTATCGCGGCAAGCCGAATGAACCTGCGTACGTGAGCCATGTCGGACGCTTTATCGCATCGGAGCGCGGCATCGCGGTCGAGACGCTTGCCGACGCAACGACACAAAACTTTTTCCGGCTGTTCAAGATCGCCCGCTGACGCGCCGCACAGCCGACAACCCAGGGAAGGAGCCCACAACAATGACGAAGCCGACCAAACATTTGCCGAAACGCGCGCTCGCCGCCGCCGTGCTCGTCGCGAGCGGCCTGCTCGGCGCCGCCGGCGCGCACGCCGAGTCGCTGGACGCGATCGTGAAGGCGGTCAAGTTCGACGACATCGCCGACATCGGCAAGCAGCTGAAGAACGGCCTCGATCCGAACACGGTCGCGCCGAACGGCGATCCGCTGCTCGTGATCGCCGCGCGCGAGAAGTCCGACAAGGTCGCGGCGGCGCTGGCGTCGGCCCCGAACGTCGATCTCGAGAAGGAAGACAAGGCCGGCGAAAACGCGCTGATGCTCGCGTCGCTGAACGGCGACGTCGCGCTCGTGAAGCTGCTGATCGACAAGGGCGCGGAAGTCAGCAAGAAGGGCTGGGCGCCGCTGCACTACGCGGCGACGAACGGTCAGGACGCGGTCGTCAAGGTGCTGCTCGATCATGACGCGTACATCGACACCGCCTCGCCGAACGGCACGACGCCGCTGATGATGGCCGCGCGCGGCAACCACGCGACGACCGTCAATCTGCTGCTCGACCAGGGCGCCGATCCGCAGGTGAAGAACCAGCTCGGGCTGACCGCGCTCGACTTCGCGAAGCACTACAAGGCGCCGGACGCGATCGACATCCTCAGCAAGCGTACGGTGCGCGTCGGCGCATCGGCACCGGCAGACGCGCAAAAGAGTGCAAAATGACGGTTTTCGGCGCGGCCGGCCAGCCCGGCCGTGTCTGGCCCGTCACGGCAGTGGGCCGTTGCGGAGCGCATTGACATAAGGAACACCATGTTGCGGGCTATGTTTTGTGCCGCGGCGTTTGCCGTGCCGTTGTCGGCGGCGGCTTTCACGGGCGCGGATCTCGACCGTCTGTGCGCGAAGACGGACATCAAGTCGCGAGCGTCGTGCGCGGCCTACATCGAAGGCGCCGCCGACGGCGTCTACAACACCATCGACGCGATCGGCGGCACGACGGGGCCGCGTGTCGGCCAGTATTTCTGCCTGCCGCCCGACATCAAGGCGCAGCAGATGACCGACGCGGTGCGCAAGTACATCGCCGAGAATCCGAAGCTCGCCGACTACAACGCGAGCACCGCCGTGTCGCTCGGTCTCGGCAAGGCCTTCCCGTGCCGGGGCGGCAACTGACGGACCGGACCGTGTCCGGGCCTGCGCGTGTGCCGCGCGGCGCCCGGACGTTCCCGACGCATTCAGGACGAGGCGCACGCGCCTCCTAACCGAAGCATCCCGGGCGCCGATGATTTCAATCGAGGAGTTTCAGCGCATCGCCGATGCGCCGCTGCATTCATGGCTCGGCACGCTGTTCGTGTCGATTGCCGTCGTGTTCGTCGTCACCATCGGGCATCGTCTCGGCGCGCGGATCGTCAAGCGCATCGCGCAGCCGTATCCGCTGACGAGCGCGATCCTGCGCTACATCGACAAGCCGTCGCTCGTCGCGCTCGTGCTGCTCGCGCTCGAATTCGTGTGGCTGCAGGCCGACGACGGTATGGCCTTCGTGCGCGGCATGCGCACCGCGGCTGCCGTCGGCTCGATCGCCTCGCTGACGTGGCTGCTCGTGCGGCTCGCGGCCGGCGTCGGCGACGCGATCATCCGCGCGCATCCGCTCGATACCGCAAACAACCTGCACGCACGCCGCGTCCACACGCAGGCGAAGGTCCTCGTGCGGACCGTGATGGTGCTGATCGTGATCATCGGCACCGGCGCCGCGCTGATGACGTTCCCGAACGTGCGGCAGATCGGCGCGAGCCTGCTCGCGTCGGCCGGCGTCGCGGGCCTCGTCGCCGGTATCGCCGCGCGGCCCGTGCTCGGCAACCTGATCGCGGGGCTGCAGATCGCGCTCACGCAGCCGATCCGGCTGGACGACGTCGTCGTGATCCAGGGCGGGTGGGGCCGCATCGAGGAGATCACGGGCTCGTTCGTGTCGGTGCGGCTCTGGGATCAGCGGCGTCTCGTCGTGCCGCTGCAGTGGATCATCGAGAACCCGTTCGCGAACTGGACGCGCAGCAGCTCCGAGATCATCGGCACCGTGTTTCTGTCGGTCGATTACCGCACGCCGCTCGCGCCGCTGCGCGAGGAACTGGCGCGCCTCGTGCACGCGGCGCCCGAATGGGACGGCCGCGTGCAGGTGCTGCAGGTCACCGACGCGACCGAGCGCACGATGCAGCTGCGCGCACTCGTCAGCGCGGCCGATTCGTCGCTGTGCTGGGACCTGCGCTGCCGCGTGCGCGAAGGCCTGATCGCGTATCTGCAGACGCACTATCCGCAGTGCCTGCCGCGCAGCCGGATGGAGCTGTATCCGCACGACGCGGCGCCGAAGGAGCCGAGCCCCGAACGTCCGCATGCGCGGGCGCCGGCCGGCAGCACCGCCGCGAACACCGCGGCCGACCCGAAGGCCAACGACGGCCGCCACTGAGCGCCGCGCGCGCGACGATCCCATCATGACCGCCCTCACCACGCTCGCGATTGCCAACTACCGCTCGTTGCGCGAGCTGATCGTGCCGCTCGCGGCGCTGACCGTCGTGACAGGCCCGAACGGCAGCGGCAAGTCGAGCGTCTACCGCGCGCTGCGGCTGCTGGCCGATACCGCGCAGGGCCGCGTGATCCCGTCGCTCGCGCGCGAAGGCGGGCTGCCGTCGACGCTGTGGGCAGGCCCCGAGCGCTTCTCGCGCGCGATGCTGGCCGGCGAGGCGCCGGTGACGGGCACGGTGCGCAGCGGGCCGGTCAGCCTGAAGCTCGGCTTCGCGTGCGACGATTTCGGCTATGCGATCGATCTCGGGCTGCCGGTGAAGACCGGCACGTCGATGTTCGGGCTCGATCCGGTCGTCAAGCGCGAATGCATCTGGGGCGGCCCCGTGCTGCGTCCGTCGACGCTGCTGGTCGACCGGCACGGCGTGCAGATCCGCGCCCGCGCGGCATCGGGCGACTGGCGCACGATTCCGCAGCCCGTCGCGAGCTTCGACAGCATGATGACCGAGTTCGCCGATCCGGCCGGCGCGCCGGAGATGATCGCGGTGCGCGAGCGAATCCGCTCGTGGCGCTTCTACGATCACTTCCGGACCGACGCGCAGGCGCCCGCGCGGCAATCGCAGATCGGCACGCACACGCCGGTGCTCGCCGACGACGGCGCCGATCTGGCCGCCGCGCTGCAGACGATCCGCGAGATCGGCGACGGCGCGGCGCTCGACGCGACGATCGACGACGCGTTTCCCGGCGCGTCGATCGAAATCGACAGCCCGGGCGGCCGCGGCCGTCTCGACGTGCTGATGCGCCAGCCGGGATTGTTGCGGCCGCTCGCGGCGGCCGAGCTGTCGGACGGCACGCTGCGCTACCTGCTGCTCGCGGCCGCGCTGCTGACGCCGCGTCCGCCCGCGCTGATGGTGCTGAACGAACCGGAGACGAGCCTGCATCCCGACCTGCTGCCCGCGCTCGGGCGGCTGATCGTGCAGGCCGCGCAGCGCACGCAGGTGATCGTCGTGTCGCATGCGGCGCGGCTGATCGCAACGCTCGAGCGCGACGGGCAGTGCGAATCGCTGGTGCTCGACAAGCAGCTCGGCGCGACGACGCTCGTCGATGCCGATACGCGCGATCTGCCCGCATGGAAATGGCCGTCGCGCTGATGCGGACGCGGCCGCTGCCGGCGGATGCCGCTGCGCGGCGGCGCGCGGCGCTCGCTTGCGCGCGACGAGTGTATCGGTCTGTAACATCGCCCATAAAATGCAAGACCGCGCCGTGCCGGGCGGCGGAATCGCTAATAATGGCGGGATAGCGCGCCGGCGCCGTGCCACGCCGGGCAGCGCCGTTCGCCGGCGACGGTTGTCCGCGCCAAGGGACGGACCGGGCCGCGCATGCCGCGTGCCGGCCGCCTCGGCAGCCGCCGCGCACCGACGCGCTCACGCACGCCGACCAAGGAGACGTGGACCATGAGGATTGCCCAGATCGCCCCGCTGACCGAATCGGTGCCGCCGAAACTGTACGGCGGTACGGAGCGCGTCGTGTCCTACATCACCGAGGCGCTCGTCGACCTCGGACACGACGTGACGCTGTTCGCGAGCGGCGATTCGACGACGCGTGCGACGCTCGAGCCCGTGTGGCCGCGCGCGTTGCGGCTCGACACGTCGATCCGCGACCGCGTCGCGCCGCACATGCTGCTGATGGAAACCGTCGCGCGTCGTGCGAAAGACTTCGACGTGCTTCATTTCCACATGGACTACTACTCGTTTTCGGTGTTCGACCGGCAGGAGACGCCGTACGTGACGACGCTGCACGGCCGGCTCGATCTGCCCGAACAGCAGCCGGTGTTCGACACGTTCAGCCGCGCGCCCGTCGTGTCGATCTCGAACGCGCAGCGGCAGCCGCTGCCGCAGGCGAAGTGGATGACGACCGTCTATCACGGGCTGCCCGAGACGCTGTACATGCCGCAGCCGGTCGAGCCGCGCTACCTCGCGTTTCTGGGCCGCATCTCGCCGGAAAAGCGCGTCGATACCGCGATTCGCATCGCGCAGCAGTGCGGGCTGCCGATCCGGATCGCCGCAAAGATCGATTCGGCCGACCAGGAGTACTTCGAGCGCGAGATCAAGCCGCTGTTCGCGCTGCCGAACGTCGAGTACATCGGCGAGATCGCCGATCATCAGAAGGCCGAATTCCTGTCGGGCGCGCATGCGCTGCTGTTTCCGATCGACTGGCCGGAGCCGTTCGGGCTCGTGATGATCGAGGCGATGTCGTGCGGCACGCCCGTGATCGCGTTCAATCGCGGCGCGGTGCCGGAAGTGATCGACGAAGGCGTGTCGGGCTTCATCGTCGAGGACGAGATCAGCGCGGTGGCGGCCGTGAACCGGCTGCACCTGCTGCCGCGTGCACGCGTGCGGCGGCGCTTCGAGGAGCGTTTCACGTCGCGCCGGATGGCGCAGCAGTACGTCGACATCTATCAGTCGATGATCCGCGCGCAGAAGCGCTCGCGCTTCAAGGTGATCGACTCGACGACATGACGCATGCGCGCGACGCGCATAAAAAAACGGCGATGCTCCGCAAGGACATCGCCGTTTGCACATCGTCCGCGCAGCACGCGCGGACGGGCAGGACGCCGCGGCGTCAGAGCTTGAGCTTCGTGACCTTCGTGCCGTTGATCGACACGTCGCCCATCAGGCCGGCGTTGGTCAGCACGATGACCTGAACCGGTGCGGTCGCCGTGTTCGTGTCCACCGCGCCGTTCGCGCCCATCTTCACGAGCGCGACCGATGCGCCGGCGCCGGCGGCCCAGCCCTCGGAGGTGCGGAATTCGTCGAGCGCCTGCTGCGTCATGAACAGG
>NZ_KV786769.1:0-9602 GCF_001806955.1 Burkholderia sp. HMSC10F09 | reverse complement strand
GCCGCCGACGATGAAGCCGGCCTGCAGCACCTCAGGGAACACCAGCACGCCGCGCGACTTCGCGACGAGTTCGCGCGAGCCCTTGACCGTCGAATACAGGCGCGACAGCGTCGCGTCGACACTCGAATCGATCGCCTGACGCTTCGACGCGTTGGTCGCGGCGTTGTCGGGTTTGTCGGGGGTAGTGGTGCAGCCGGTGAGCGCGAGGCTACCGACGACGAGCGCAGCGGCCAGTTTCAGCGCGAGAGTCCGTTTTTGCATCGTTCTTCTCCATCGGATGATGTTCGGAGTGAGTCTCGCTCAGAGAGCGGCCCACGTCGGCAGTTATATCACAGCGACATGCAGCGGCTTTTCGTTCGGACGTGAAAAAGCGTCAAATCGCGTACCGATGTCGCGGCATGCCAACGCGGCACCGATGTCGCGTGCGGCGTCGGGGCGCGGCTGGGGAAAAGGGCGGGGCGTCAGCGCGCAACGGGCGGAACCGGCGGCTCCATCGGTGGCTTGACGGGCGGCTTGATCGGCGGCCGCCGCAGCGCGCGGCGGATCAGCGCGATCACGACGCCGCAGCCGAACAGGAACACGGCCGGCACGACCCAGTAGCCGACGAACGCATGCCACAGATAGCTTGCGAGCGTATTGCGGCGCACCACGTATTCGTCGCGCGCGGCCTGCTGGCGCGGCGCGTTGGCGGCCAGCACCTCGGCCGGGCAGCCGGCTGCACGCGCTTCATCGGCGTCGCCGTGGCACTTCGCGGCCGCGCCGGCGGCCTGCTGCGCATCGGTCAGTTGCCAGGTGGTCAGCGCAAGCTGCAGATCGGCCTTGTTGTAGGCCATCTCCTCGCGAATCTCGCGCACCGCGACGATCGCGACGGGCACGGCCCAGAATGCGACCACGATCACCCAGCGGCGGAACCAGCGGTGTTGTCTCCATGCCATCCATGCCTCCGTTTGACGCGGCATGCGCGTCCGTGTCGAGGGCGGCCCGATGGCGCTTCTTGTACTTGGATGGGCCGCGTTGCAGCCATCATAGAAGAAAACGCGGCGAATTGCCGCACCGCGTGCGCGCGCGGGCGGCCGCGCCGGGCGGCGCGCGCGGCGCCGGCGTCGATGCGCGTACAACGAAAACAAAAATGCCGCGCCCGCCGAAGCGGAGCGCGGCATTCGCGGCCGGTGTGCCGGAATCAGGCGGCCGGCTGGCTGCTCAGGCAGCTCTTCATGAACGCCTTGCGGTCGTCGCCTTTCTTGTCGGCGGCTTGCGTGTTGCAGGCCTTCATCTTTTCCTGCTGCGTCATCTTCTTGGCAGGCTTCGCCGACAGGCAGTCCTTCATGAACGCCTTGCGTTCGTCGCCCGTCTTGCCGGCGGCCTGGGTGTTGCAGGCCTTCATCTTGTCCTGCTGGCTGTTCGCCGCGAACGCGGGGGAAGCCAGCATGCCGCCGAGAAGCACTGCGGCCACGAGCGATTGGATTTTCATTTTGACACTCCCATGGGGTGAATTGCGTTTTATCGACGCCGTCACGAAGCCGATGCAGCACGATACGGAGTAGGGTCGCATCGCGCCGCGTTCCAATTATGGCAAACCAATGTGAAAACACCAAAACGGCACTTCCTATAACGCCGTCGCGCCACCGTGCGTTGACGTCGCACACGCGCCGGCGATCGGGATAAACCATGAGCGGCGCGCGTCGCGCGCGTTTGTTCGCACCGAATCGCTCGAATCCGGGCCGCGAGCCATTACAATCGCGGCCATGAATACGCTGACTCCCGCTTCTTCTTCGTCCGCGGCGCACCTGCCGCGCATTGCCGTCCTCGCGACCGGCGGCACGATCGCCGGCGCCGCGCCCGACGCGACGAGCACGGCCGGCTATCAGGCCGGCGCGCTCGGCGTCAATTTCCTGCTCGACGCGGTACCGGCGCTCGCGTCGGTCGCGCGCATTCATGCCGAGCAGGTCGCCAGCATCGACAGCAAGGATCTCGCGCTGCCGCTCTGGAACACGCTCGCCGCGCGGATCGACGCGCTGATGGCCGATCCGGCCGTCGACGGCATCGTCATCACGCATGGCACCGACACGCTCGAGGAAACCGCCTATGCGCTGCATCTGGTCGTGACCGGCGACAAGCCGGTCGTGCTGACCGCCGCGATGCGGCCGGCCACCGCGCTGTCGTCGGACGGGCCGCTGAACCTGCTGAACGCGGTGACGCTCGCCGGACATCCGGCCGCGCGCGGGCAGGGCGTGCTCGTCGCGTTCAACAACCGGATCCATGCGGCGCGCGACGTCGTGAAGACGAGCACCTACGCGGTCGACGCGTTCCAGTCGCCGGAGCTCGGCGCGCTCGGCTGGGTGCAGGACGGCCGCGTCGAATTCGCGCGCCGCGTCACGCGTGCGCGCGATGCGCAACTGACGATTCCCGAGACGTGGGCGCCGGTCGACGTGGTGATCAGCTATGCGGGCGTCACGCGCACGGCCGTCGATGCGCTCGTCGCGGCCGGCGTGCGCGGCCTCGTCGTCGCGGGCACGGGCAACGGCTCGATCCATGCGACGCTGCAGACGGCGCTGGCCGACGCGGTGAACGCCGGGGTCGCGGTGGTGCGCGCGTCGCGCGTCGGTTCCGGTCACGTGATGCGCAACGGCGCCGCGAACGACGATGCGTTCGGCTTCGTCAGCGCCGGCTCGCTGAGCCCGTTCAAGGCGCGCGTGCTGCTGATGCTCGCGCTGGCGAACGGCATTCGCGAGCGCGACGCGTTGCAGCGGCTGTTCGATCGCTGCTGACCCACACGCGGCCGCGTGCCGGCCGAATCGATGCCGTAAACGACAAAGGCAGGCCGAATGGCCTGCCTTTTCTCATGTCGACGCGCGCAAACGCTCAGGCTTGCGGCGGAATCACGAGCTTCTGGCCCGGATAGATGCGATCGGGGCTCGACAGCATCGGCTTGTTCGCCTCGAAGATCACCGGGTACTTGTTCGCGTCGCCGTACACTTCCTTCGCGATCGCGGACAGCGTGTCGCCCGGCTTCACGTCGTGGTACCGGACTTCCGGATCGTCGGGCTGCAGGCCGTCGTCGTTGACGCCCGCGACGCCTTGCACGTTGCCGGCCGCGACCTTGACCTTGGCCTTCGTGTCGAGATCGGGCACGCTGCCCGACAGCGACACGGTGCGCGACGCGCCGTCGAACGCGACCGTCAGGTTCGACGTGTCGAGACCTTGCGTGTTGATGTAGTTCTTGATTGCATCGGCCGCGGTCTGGTTCGCGGCATTCGGATTTTCCGCCGCTTGCGCGTCGGCATGACCCAGCAGCTTTTCACCCGCCTCTTTGATAAACGAAAGAAGACCCATCGTTGCACTCCTTAGGTGGTTGAAACGAAAACGCGCCGTGAAGTGGCGAAAAAAACACCGCGCTGGGGGCGGCCACCGAAGGTGAACGCGAGCGCGGCGGTTTTCTCGAAAGGCGTGGCGAAAGTGTAGGCGTTCGTCGCGACGATTGCATGAAAAATCGACGGTACGAACGTAAAGAAATGTAATACGCGAAATCCGACAGGCGGACACCCGACGACGACGTCTGACCGACCAAGGCTTCCCCGGCGTCGCCGGGTGCCGCTGCGGACCCCACCACGCCGCTCTCAGCCCAGAGCGGCGTTTTTCGCCCCGCCGCGCACGCATCGACGCGATGCGCGGCGGGGCGCCCCACCGTGATGCGCGCGTGTCGCGCACATCGATGCACCGGCAGCGGCCGGCGCACGTGAATTTCGCGCACCATCCGCCGCGATCGCGACGGATAGTGCGTCATGGCAGCCGCCCGACGCGGCCCGCGTTCAGCTTGCCGACTTCTCGATCTCGAAGTTCGACATGATCTCGAGCGCACGCACGAGCGCCGAGTGATCCCATGCCTTGCCGCCGTGCGATGCGCACACGCTGAACAGCTGCTGCGCGCTCGCGGTGTGCGGCAGCGCGAGGCCGAGCTTGCGTGCGCCTTCGAGCGCGAGGTTCAGATCCTTCTGGTGCAGCTCGATGCGGAAGCCCGGATCGAACGTGCGCTTGGTCATCCGCGCGCCGTGCACTTCGAGGATGCGCGATGCTGCGAAGCCGCCCATCAGTGCCTGACGCACGCGCTCCGGGTCCGCGCCCGAGCGCGCGGCGAACAGCAGCGCTTCGCCGACGGCCTCGATGTTCAGCGCGACGATGATCTGGTTCGCGACCTTGCAGGTCTGGCCCGCGCCGTTGTCGCCGACGAGCGTGATGTTCTTGCCCATCTTCTCGAATAGCGGCTTGGCGCGCTCGAACGCCTGCTCCGGGCCGCCGACCATGATCGTCAGCGACGCTTCGCGCGCGCCGACTTCACCGCCGGAGACCGGTGCATCGAGATAGTCGCAGCCGAGCGCGTTGATCTGCTTCGCGAATTCCTGCGTGTCGAGCGGCGAGATCGAGCTCATGTCGATCACGAGCTTGCCCGGCGTCAGGCCCTTCGCGACGCCGTCGTCGGCGAACAGCACGTTGCGCACGTCGGGCGTGTCCGGAACCATCGAGATGATGATGTCCGCGTTCTTCGCGACTTCGCTCGAGTTCGCGACGACCTTCGCGCTCGCGCGCAGATCGTCCGGCACCGGATACGCGCCGTTCACGACGAGCTGATGATCGGCCTTGAGCAGGTTGCGCGCCATGTGCGCGCCCATGATGCCGAGGCCGATGAAACCGATGGTTGCCATGTGAAAGTCTCCTATAGGGGCGAATGACGGAAGGGGCGCTCAGGCGGCGCGGCGCGCGGCGCCCGACGTGCAGCCGGCGACGCTTTGCAGCCAGCCGAGCCCTTCGGTCGTGGTGGTGCGGGGCTTGTATTCGCAACCGACGTAGCCGGTGTAGCCGAGCCGGTCGAGCAGCGCGAACAGGAACGCGTAGTTGATCTCGCCGGTGCCCGGCTCGTGGCGGCCCGGGTTGTCCGCGAGCTGCACGTGGCCGATCGAGGCGAGGTTGCGTTCGATCGTCGCGGCGAGTTCGCCTTCCATGCGCTGCATGTGATAGATGTCGTACTGCAGGAACAGGTTGTCCGAACCGACCGCGCGGATCACGTCGAGCCCTTCGGCCGAACGGTTCAGCGCGAAGCCCGGAATGTCGAAGCTGTTGCACGGCTCGACGAGCAGGCGGATGCCTTCGCGCTTGAGCGCATCGGCCGCGAAGCGCAGGTTGTCGACGATCGTGACGAACGTCTTGTCGCGCGGCGTGCTCGCCGACGGAATGCCGACGAGACAGTTCAGCTGCGGCACCTTCAACGCCTTCGCGTATTCGATCGCGCGGCCGACGCCTTCCTGGAATTCGCCGACGCGATCGGGCAGGCACGCGATCCCGCGCTCGCCCTGATCCCAGTTGCCGGCGGGCAGGTTGTGCAGCACGAGGCGCAGGCGATGCGCGTCGAGCCGTTCGGCGAGTTCCTCCTTCGCATACGGATACGGAAACAGGAACTCGACGGCATCGAAGCCCGCGTCCGCGGCCGCCTTGAAGCGGTCGAGGAACGGCACTTCGTTGAACAGCATGGTCAGGTTTGCAGCAAACTTCGGCATGAGCTAAGCCTCTTCGGTCGGTCAGTCAAAAAAATCCCGCGGATCAGTCGAGCATCGAGATCGCGGTCGGCGCGTGTTCGGCTTTCTCCGCGAGGTCCTCGAATTCGTTGATCGCATCGATCTCGGTGCCCATCGAGATGTTCGTCACGCGCTCGAGGATCACTTCGACGATCACCGGCACGCTGAACTCTTCCGCGAGCGATTGCGCCTGCTTCAGCGCCGGTTCGATCTCTTCCGGCTTGAACACGCGCAGCGCCTTGCAGCCGAGGCCTTCGGCCACGGCCACGTGATCGACGCCATAGCCGTTCAGCTCGGGTGCGTTCACGTTGTCGAACGCGAGCTGCACGCAGTAGTCCATGTCGAACGCGCGCTGCGCCTGACGGATCAGCCCGAGGTACGAGTTGTTCACGACCACGTGCACGTACGGCAGCTTGAACTGCGCGCCGGCTGCCAGTTCCTCGATCATGAACTGGAAGTCGTAGTCGCCGGACAGCGCGACGATCGGGCGTGCCGGATCGGCCGCACGCACGCCGAGCGCGGCGGGAATCGTCCAGCCGAGCGGGCCTGCCTGCCCGCAGTTGATCCAGTTGCGCGCCTTGAACACGTGCAGGAACTGCGCGGCGGCGATCTGCGACAGACCGATCGTGCTCACGTAGCACGTATCGCGGCCGAACACCTTGTTCATCTCTTCGTACACGCGCTGCGGCTTGATCGGCACGTTCTCGAAGTGCGTCTTGCGCTGCAGCGTGCGCTTGCGCTGCTGGCACTCGGCCACCCAGGCGCTGCGGTCCTTGAGCTTGCCGGCCGCCTTCCATTCCTGCGCGACCGCGACGAACAGCTCGAGCGCCGCCTTCGCGTCCGACACGATCCCCAGATCGGGGCCGAACACGCGGCCGATCTGCGTCGGCTCGATGTCGACGTGCACGAACTTGCGGCCCTTCGTGTAGACGTCGATGCTGCCGGTGTGGCGGTTCGCCCAGCGGTTGCCGATGCCGAGCACGAAGTCCGAGGCGAGCATCGTCGCGTTGCCGTAGCGGTGCGACGTCTGCAGGCCGACCATGCCGGCCATCAGCGGATGGTCGTCCGGAATCGCGCCCCACGACATCAGCGTCGGAATCACCGGCACGCCGACGGTTTCCGCGAACTGCACGAGCAGGTCTTCGGCCGCCGCGTTCAGCACGCCGCCGCCCGACACGATCAGCGGCTTGTCCGCGTCGTTGAGCATCGCGAGCGCCTTCTCGATCTGCGCGCGGGTCGCCGCGGGCTTGTAGACCGGCAGCGGTTCGTACGTGTCGATGTCGAATTCGATTTCCGCGAGCTGCACGTCGATCGGCAGGTCGATCAGCACCGGGCCCGGACGGCCCGAGCGCATCAGGTGGAACGCCTGCTGGAACACGCGCGGCACGAGTGCCGGCTCGCGCACGGTGACGGCCCACTTCGTCACGGGCTTGGCGATCGATTCGATGTCGACGGCCTGGAAGTCTTCCTTGTAGAGCCGCGCGCGCGGCGCCTGGCCCGTGATAGCGAGAATCGGAATCGAGTCGGCCGAGGCGGAGTAGAGGCCCGTGATCATGTCGGTGCCGGCCGGGCCCGACGTGCCGATGCACACGCCGATGTTGCCCGGTGCCGCGCGCGTAAAGCCTTCGGCCATGTGCGACGCGCCTTCGACGTGGCGCGCCAGCACGTGGCTGATGCCGCCCGACTTGCGCATCGCCGAGTAGAACGGGTTGATCGCGGCGCCGGGCACGCCGAACGCGGTCTGGATGCCTTCCTTCTCGAGCACGAGCACGGCGGCGTCGACAGCTCTCATTTTGGCCATGAATGTCTCCTTGAACCTGAAATGGGGTGAATCTCGGTAATCGGTCTGTTGTGGACACTTTAGGGATGCAGGAAAGGTTTGATAAGATCAGCCGAAGTCGCTTATTTCGAAACTAAAAGTATGGAATGACGGCCGGACGGGCATTCCGCCGGCGTCGGAACGGAGACGGGAGATGGATCGCTTCAAGCAGATCGAGACGTTCGTGCGCGTCGCGGACGCCGGCAGCCTCGCGGCGGCGGCGCTCGAGGAGGGCGTGTCGCCGGTCGTGCTGGGCCGGCGCATCGACGCACTCGAGAAGCGGCTCGGCGTCAAGCTGATGTACCGGTCGACGCGGCGGCTCGTCGTCAGCGAGGAGGGCGCCGCGTTCCTCGAGCGTTGCCGCGGGCTGCTGTCCGAATGGGATCAGGCCGAGAACGAGCTGGCCGCCGGGCGGCGCGCGGTCAGCGGTCACCTGATCGTATCGGCGCCGGCCGCGTTCGGCCGCAAGCACGTCGCGCCGCACGCGCCGGGCTTTCTCGCCGACAAGCCCGAGATGCAGCTGTCGTTCAACCTGACCGATCGCGTGGTCGATCTCGTGCGCGAAGGCTACGACCTGTCGATCCGGATCGGCGGGGCGGTGGATCCGAACTTCGTCGCGGTGAAGCTCGCATCGAACCGGCGCGTCGTGTGCGGCACGCCCGACTATTTCCGCCGGCACGGCCGGCCGAAGTCGCTCGACGATCTGCTCAAGCACAACTGCCTCGCGTTCAACCTGCAGGGCGGGCAGAACCGCGGCTGGTACTTTCAGCGTCACGGCAAGATCGTCACGATGCGCGTGACCGGCAATCTCGACTGCAACGACGGCGAGCTGCTGCACCGCTGGGTTGCCGAGGGGCTCGGGCTCGGCTGGCGCTCGACATGGGAAATCGCCGCGCAACTCGAGACGGGCGAGCTCGAAACGGTGCTCGACGAGTATGCGCTGCCCGACTACGACATCCTCGCCGTCTATCCGCAGCAGCGCTACGTGCCGGCGCGCGTGCGCTACTTCATCGACTACTTGCGCGATGCGTACGCGCAGCCGGGGTACTGGAGCACATCGCCGTAACCGCCGGGCGCGCCGGTCGCGGTTTTTTTCGTTTCGGGCCCGTGCGGCGGGAATAAACTCGACGCAACGCCGGTAAGGTGATCGAGCGTGCGGCGGCGGACGGCTGGCTTTGGGCTTCGGGACTCCGGTTTCGGGGACTCGGGTCTGGACTCGGGTTTGGCCTCGGGCATCGGGCGGCCGGCATCGCGTGCGCGGTGGGCGCGGCTTCGGCCGCCGGGATCAGGGAGGCCATGTGGGGCAAGCCGGACAGCCGGTCGATGGGCAGACAGCAGGCGATGCGGCGGCGCGCGGCGAGCGGTTTCGCGCGCTCGTGCTGCCGCACCTCGATGCCGCGTACAACCTCGCGCGCTGGCTGAGCGGCAGCGCGAGCGACGCGGACGACGTCGTGCAGGAAGCGTGCATGCGTGCGCTGCGCTTCGTCGATTCGTGCCGCGGCGACAACGCGCGGCCGTGGCTGCTGACGATCGTGCGGCACACGTGGTACAGCGAATGGCGGCGGCGCACGCATGCGCACGAAGTCGCCGCGCCCGACACGCTGGAGGACGCCGACGTGCCCGACGACTGGCAGCCGGCGACGACCGATCCGCTCGCGCAGCTGCTGCGCGGCGAAAACGTCCGGCTCGTCAACGCGGCGCTCGCGAAGCTGCCTGCCGAGTACCGCGAGGTGCTCGTGCTGCGCGAGATGGAGGATCTCAGCTATCGCGAAATCGCGGCGATCGCGGACGTGCCGATCGGCACCGTGATGTCGCGGCTCGCGCGCGGCCGTCGGCGGCTCGCCGCACTGCTCGGCGAGGAAGCCGTGCCGGCGCGCGGCGAGCGGGCGGCGCGCACGCCGGCCGGCGGATCGGCATCGGAGGCTATCGATGGACTGTAACGAAGCGCGCGCGCTGCTGGATGCGGACGTCGACCGCGAGCTGTCGCCGCCGGATGCGCTGCGGGTCCAGCAGCACGTCGACGAATGCGAGCTGTGCCGGCGAGAGCGCGAGCGGATCGTCGCGCTCTCGCATGCCGTGCGGGCAGCCGACTATCATCGCGCGCCGGACGCGCTGCGCGCGCGGATCGCCGCGCTGCAGCCGGAGGCCGCGACTGCGCCGATGGGCGAGCGAACGGGGGCGGAACGGGCGCGCGACGGCGGATTCGAGGCGCCGCA
>NZ_KV786768.1:0-1459 GCF_001806955.1 Burkholderia sp. HMSC10F09 | reverse complement strand
ACCGCGAAGCATGGGGCCCCGGTAAGCGCTGAAGCGCTAACCGGGGCCGACAGGAGACACCGGATGACCGAATCGCCCTCCGCCCGCACGCCCGTGCTGCTGCACATCGGCGCGGGCTCGTTTCACCGCGCACATCAGGCGTGGTATCTGCATCGCGTCAACGAAGCCGTGCCGGCCGACCAGCGCTGGTCGCTCGTCGTCGGCAACATCCGCGACGACATGCGCGCCACGATGGACGCACTCGCCGCGCAGCACGGCGTCTACACGCTCGAGACCGTCACGCCGCAAGGCGAGCGCGAATACGAGACGATCCGCACGATCGCGCGCGTGCTGCCGTGGTCGATCGATCTCGCCGCGCTGATCGACGCCGGCGCCGATCCGGCCTGCCGGATCGTGTCGTTCACCGTCACCGAAGGCGGCTACTACCTCGACGAACACAACCGGCTCGACGTCGCGAACGCCGATCTCGCGGCCGACCTGCAGGGCGCGCGCACGACGCTCTACGGCGCGCTCGCCGCGCTGCTGGCCGAACGCATGCGGCGCGGCGCGGGTGCCCTCACGCTGCAGAGCTGCGACAACCTGCGCAGCAACGGCGCGCGCTTTCGCGCGGGCATGCGCGAGTTTCTCGAACGCCGCGGGCAGACCGACGTGCTCGCGTGGTTCGATACGAACGTCGCATGCCCGAGCGCGATGGTCGATCGCATCACGCCGCGTCCGACCGCCGACGTGCGCGAACGCGTGCGCGCGGCCACCGGCATCGACGACGCATGCCCGGTGATGGGCGAATCGTTCATCCAGTGGGTCATCGAGGACCGCTTCGCGGCCGGCCGGCCGCGCTGGGAGCTGGCGGGCGCCGAACTCGTCGACGACGTGCATCCGTACGAGGAAGCGAAGATCCGCATTCTCAACGCGACGCACAGCTGCATCGCGTGGGCCGGCACGCTCGCAGGCCACACGTACATCCACGAAGGCACGCACGACGCGTCGATCCGCCGCTTCGCGCACGACTACGTGACGCAGGACGTGATCCCGTGCCTCACGCCGAGCCCGCTCGATCTCGCGCGCTACCGCGACGTCGTGCTCGAGCGCTTCGGCAACCCGTACGTGCTGGACACGAACCAGCGCGTCGCGGCAGACGGCTTCTCGAAGATTCCCGGCTTCATCGCGCCCACGCTCGCCGAATCGTTCGCGCGCGGCGCAACGCCGGTCGCAACGGCCGTGCTGCCCGCGCTGTTCCTGCGCTTTCTCGAACGCTGGGCGCGCGGCGCGCTGCCGTACGCCTATCAGGACGGTGTGATGGACGACGGCGCCGCGCGCGCGATCGTCGGCACCGCCGATCCGGTCGCCGCGCTCGCCGCGAGCCGCGCGCTGTGGGGTTCGATGGCCGGCAGCGCAGCGCTGACCGATGCGCTGCGCGCGGGTCTCGCGCGCGTCGACGCGTGGCTCGCCGCGCGCTGAT
>NZ_KV786767.1:32849-47202 GCF_001806955.1 Burkholderia sp. HMSC10F09 | reverse complement strand
CGCAACGGTCGGCGCGGCGCCGGCCATGCATGCGCAGCCACCGCATGCGAGCACGGCGTCGGCCCCGCCGTCGCGCGCGGCGGTGCCGGCGCGCCCCGTTCATCTCGACATCAACGGTCATGCCTATACGTTGCAGCTCGAACCGCGCGTCACGCTGCTCGACGCGCTGCGCGAATACGCAGGGCTCACCGGCACGAAGAAGGGTTGCGACCGCGGCCAGTGCGGCGCGTGCACGGTGCTCGTCGACGGACGGCGCATCAACGCGTGTCTGACGCTCGCGGTGATGCACGAAGGGCAGCGCATCACGACCGTCGAAGGGCTCGCGCGCGACGGCGTGCTGAGCCCGGTGCAGCGTGCGTTCGTCGAACACGATGCGTTCCAGTGCGGCTACTGCACGCCGGGCCAGCTGTGTTCGGCGACGGCGTTGCTCGACGAATTCGCATCGGGCGCGGCGAGCGCCGCCACCGCAGACGTGCGGCAGCGTCCGGCGCAGCTGTCGGACGACGAGATCCGCGAACGCATGAGCGGCAACCTGTGCCGCTGCGGCGCCTATTCGAACATCGTCGCCGCCGTGCGTGCCGCGCACGCGCGCAACGCGTAAGCGGAGGGCCGCGTCATGGAAGCGATCTCGTACGAACGCGCGACCGACGTCGCGGACGCCGTGCGCGCCGCGCAGCAGCCGGGCGCCGCGTTCATCGGCGGCGGCACGAACCTGCTCGATCTGATGAAGGGCGGCGTCGCGCGGCCCGTCATGCTGATCGACGTCACGCATATCGCGGGCCTCGACACGGTCGACGCGTTGCCGGACGGCGGGCTGAGGATCGGCGCGCTCGTGCGCAACAGCGACGCGGCCGATCATCCGCGCGTGCGCAGCGGTTATCCGCTGCTGTCGCAAGCGCTGCTGGCCGGCGCGTCCGCGCAGCTGCGCAACATGGCGACCGTCGGCGGCAACCTGATGCAACGCACGCGCTGCCCGTACTTCTACGATCCGGCGTTCGCGCAATGCAACAAGCGCGATCCGGGCAGCGGCTGCGCGGCGATCGGCGGCGACAACCGGATGCACGCGATTCTCGGCGCGAGTGCGCATTGCGTGGCCGTCAATCCGTCGGACATGAGCGTCGCGCTCGCGGCGCTCGACGCGGTGGTGCGCACGAGCGGCCCGCGCGGCGAGCGGCAGATTCCGTTCGCGTCGTTTCATCGGCTGCCCGGCGACCGCCCCGATCTCGACACGACGCTCGAGCCGGGCGAACTGATCACCGCGGTCGACCTGCCGCCGCCGCAGTTTGCCGATCATGCGCACTACGTGAAGGTGCGCGACCGCGCGAGCTATGCGTTCGCGCTGGTGTCGGTCGCCGCCGCGCTGCGGATGGACGGCGCACGGATCGAACAGGCGCGCATCGCGCTCGGCGGCGTCGCGCACAAGCCGCTGCGCGCGACGGCCGCGGAGCAGCATCTCGCCGGTCGCGAGCCGACGGATGCGGCGTTGCGCGAAGCGGCCGCGCTCGCGCTGCGCGATGCGCAGCCGCTCGACGGCAATGCATTCAAGGTCGCGCTCGCGCAGCGCGCGATCGTGCGCGCGGTGAAGACGGCCGCGCGATCGACGGGAGGACACGCATGAACACGCTGACCGGACAGCCGCTCGACCGCGTCGACGGCGTACTCAAGGTGACGGGCGGCGCACGCTACGCAGCCGAATTCGACGATGCGCGGCTCGCGCATGCGGTGCTCGTGACGAGCACGATCGCGAGCGGCCGCATCGAGTCGATCGACACGGCGCGCGCCCGCGCGATGCCCGGCGTGCTGCTCGTGATCACGCACGAAAACGCGCTGCGCCTGCCGAACGCGGGCCGGCCGCCGCTGTCGCCGCCGGCCGGCCGCCGGCTCACGCTGCTGCAGGACGACGCGGTGCGCTACAGCAACGAGCCGGTCGCGGTGGTCGTCGCCGATACGCTCGAACACGCGACCGACGCCGCGCAGGCGGTGCGCGTGCGTTATCGCGCGAGCGAGGCGGCGCTCGATTTCGCGCGCGAGAAGGGCCGCGCGCGTGTGCCGCCGAAGCAGCAGGGGCGCGAGATGGACACGCAGCGCGGCGACGTCGACGCAGGGTTGCGCGCGGGCGACGTGCACGTCGACGCGACGTACACGACGCCGATGCAGCATCACAACCCGATCGAGCCGCACGCGACGATGGCGCGCTGGGACGGACCGACGCTCACGCTGCACGACGCGACGCAGGGCGTGACCGGCACGCGCAACGCCGTGGCCGCCGTGTTCGGAATCGCGCCGGAGCACGTGCGCGTGATCTCGCCGTTTCTCGGCGGCGGGTTCGGCTGCAAGGGTTCGTCGTGGTCGCACGTGTCGCTGTGCGCGATGGCCGCGAAGCAGACCGGGCGACCGGTGCGGCTCGTGCTGACGCGGCCGCAGATGTTCGGCCCGGTCGGCGGACGGCCGCTGACCGAGCAGCGCGTCGTGCTGGCCGCGCGGCGCGACGGCACGCTGACCGCGATGCGCCACGATTCGATCGTCACGACGTCGACCTTCGAGGACTGGACCGAGATGTGCGGAATGCCATCGCGGATCATGTATGCGGTGCCGAACCAGGCGACCACCCATCGGATCGTGTCGCTGAACGTCGGCACGCCGACGTTCATGCGTGCGCCCGGCGAAGCGTCCGGCTCGTTCGCGCTCGAATCGGCGATGGACGAGCTCGCGTGGCAGCTCGGCATGGATCCGGTCGCGCTGCGGCTCGCGAACTATGCGCAGGTCGATCCGGAGGACGGCAAGCCGTGGTCGAGCAATGCGCTGCGCGAGTGCTATCGCGTCGGCGCGCAGCGCTTCGGCTGGTCGCGCCGCACGCAGGCGCCGCGCACGCTGCGCGACGGCGATACGCTGATCGGCCTCGGCATGGCGGCCGCGACGTATCCGGGAAACCGCAGCGAGGCATCGGCGCGCGCGCGGATCCTGCCGGACGGCACGGCTGAAGTCGCGTCGGGCACGCAGGACATCGGCACCGGCACCTACACGGTGATGACGCAGGTCGCGGCCGACGCGCTCGGCTTTGCGCCGCAGAACGTGCGCTTCTCGCTCGGCGATTCGGGGCTGCCCGGTGCACCCGTGTCGGGCGGTTCGCAGTCGGCCGCGAGCGTCGCGCCGGCCGTGCGCGAGGCGGCGCTGCAGGCGCGTGCGAAGCTGATCGCGCTGGCGATCGCCGATTCGGGTTCACCGCTGCACGGCGCCGCGGCGGACGACGTGACGGTCGACGACGGCTGGGTCGTGCATCGCGCAGACCGATCGCGACGCGACCCGGCCGCCGCGGTGATCGCGCGTGCGGGCGGGCAACCGATCGAGGCGCTCGCGACGACGAAGCCGGGCGACGAGAAGCAGCGCTACGCGTTCCATTCGTTCGGCGCGGTGTTTGCGGAAGTGTACGTCGACGCGGAGCTCGGCACGATACGCGTGCCGCGCATCGTCGGCGTGTACAGCGTCGGCGCGCTGCTGAACGCGAAGACGGCGCGCAGCCAGCTGCTCGGCGGCATGGTGTGGGGGCTCGGCACCGCGCTCGAGGAAGGCTCGCATCTCGACCTGCGCGCCGGCCGCTTCACGAACGCGAATCTCGCCGAGTATCACGTGCCGGTGAATGCCGATATCGGCGAGCTCGACGTCACGTTCGTCGACGAGCGCGATGCGCATTTCAATCCGCTCGGTATCCGCGGGATCGGCGAGATCGGCATCACGGGCGTGCCGGCCGCGATCGCGAATGCGGTTTATCACGCGACCGGCGTGCGCGTGCGCGATCTGCCGATCACGCTCGACAAGGTGATGGCCGCCTCCGCTTGAGGCGCGCGTCAGCGACGCGGCGTGCGGCGCCGCACTTCGCTGCGCAGCCAGTCGAGCCAGGTGCGGATCGCCGCTTCGCGCGGATGGCCGGGGCGCCACACGACGTAGTGTGCGTAGACGTCGGTGATGCGCACCGTCGATACGCGCACGAGCGCGCCGCTCGCGAGTTCGCGCTCGATCAGCGAGCGGCGCGCGAGCGCGACGCCGCGTCCTTTCAGCACCGCGTCGATCAGCGCGTTCGCGTCCGCGAAGCGCGGCGCGCGCGCCGACTCGGTCAGATCGAGCCGCGCGGCCTGAAACCACGGTTCCCACGGCTGCGCGGGATGGCGCAGCAGCGTCGCGCGCACGAGATCGGCCGGCGCGCGCGGCGCGATGCCGTCGCGGTTGCGGTACGCGGGGCTCGCGACCGGAAACACGGTCTCGTTCATCAGCTTCTCGGCGACGACGCCCGGCCACGTGCCGGGCCCGTAGCGCAGCGCGACGTCGATGCGGTCGCGCTTGCGAAGCGGCGCGAGCGCTGTGTCCGGATGCAGCACGATCGAGATCTGCGGGTGCGCGGCCGCGAAGCGCGGCAGCCGCGGCGCGAGCCAGCGCTCGGCCACGCTCGGCAGCACGCTGACGTTGAGCGTGACGTCGCAGGCGCGCGGCCGGGCGCGCACTGCGTGCGTCGGCTCGAACGCGCGCTCGAGCACGCTGAGCCCCTGGCGCACCTGCAGCGCGAGCGCATGCGCGGCGTGAGAAGGCGTTGCGCCGCCGCGTTCGCGCGTGAATAGCGGATAGCCGAGCTGCGCCTCGAGCGCGCGGATGTGCTGGCTCACGGCGCCTTGCGTGAGCGCGAGTTCGTCGGCTGCGCGCGTGAAGCTTTGCAGCCGGACGGCGGCCTCGAACGCACGCAAGGTCTGCAGCGGAGGGAGATGGATGCGTCGCATTGCGCATTAGTAACACTAATGTCCGAGCACGACAATTCATCGTTTGCGGCCGCGGGCGCGGCATTCCTACACTCGTGCTCGTCTTTCACAGGCCCGCCGGGGCAATGCCACCATGAACGCCTATCGTCTCTATCTTTCGCCGGGCGCGTGTTCGCTCGCCGCTCATATCGCGCTCGAAGAAACGGGCGCACCGTTCGACGTCGAGATCGTGCAGGTCCGCAAGCAGGAGAACCTCACCGACGGCTATCTCGCGATCAACCCGAAAGCGCGTGTGCCGGTGCTCGCGATTCCCGGCGAGTCGCGCGTGCTGACCGAAACGCCGGCGATCCTGACGTATCTCGCGCGCCGCCATCCGGATGCGCAGCTGCTGCCGCTCGACGATGCGCTGCGCGAAGCGCGGTGCCACGAATGGCTGGCCTGGCTCGTCGGCTGGGTGCATGGCGTCGGCTACGGCACGCTGTGGCGGCCCGGCCGCTTCGTCGGCGATCCGGCGCTGCACGGTGCGATCAGCGAGCATGGACGCAGCGTGATCGACGCGGCGAACGCGACGATCGAGGCGGCGCTCGCGGACGGACGCACGTGGGCGGAGCCGGGTGGCCATTCGATCGTCGATCCGTTCCTGCTGGTGCTGTACCGGTGGGGCGGCGCGATCGGCTTCGACATGACGCGGCATCGCGCCTGGACCGCGCACGCGCAGCGCGAAGCCGAACGGCCGGCCGCGCGGCGCGCGCTCGCACGCGAGGCGGCCTGACGGCCTGACGCCGCTCGACGCGCCGAAGCGGCAGGCGCCGCTTCCACGGAAATTTCGTTTCCGTCCGATTGCCATGTCGCGCCCTTTTATTTGGAATGAGAACCATTCTCATTGATGAAGGGGAAGTGACCATGACGAGCCCGATCCAGTCGAGCGCGACGCCGCCGCGTCGCCCGGCTGTTTCCGTCGCATTCGCGATGATGACCTGCGCGGCCGCGCCGGCCGCTGCGGACGACACCGATCCGCGGCGCGCGCCGCACCTGAGCCCGATCGTCGTGCAGGGCGAGCGCGACACCGGCTCGCGCGTCGATCGTTCGGGCTCCGCGAAATACGCGACGCCGCTGCTCGACGTGCCGCAGACGATCACCGTCGTGCCGCGCGAGGTGCTCGACGAGCAGCAGGTCACGAGCCTGCGCGAAGCGCTGTCCAACGTCGCGGGCATCACGTTCAACGCGGGCGAGGGCGGCGGCGGGTCGGGCGACATGCTGCTCATCCGCGGCTTCAGCGCGCACGCGAACCTGCAGCTCGACGGGTTGCGCGACAGCGCGCAGAACAATCGCAGCGATCTGTTCAACATCGACGCCGTCGAGGTCATCAAGGGGCCGAATTCGGTGTTCGGCGGCGCGGGCACGACGGGCGGCTCGGTCAACCTGATCAGCAAGGCGCCGCAGCGCAAGGCGTTCATCGAGGCCGGCACGGTGCTCGGCACGTCCGGCTACCGGCGCGCGACGCTCGACGCGAACCGCCCGCTGCCCGGCAGCGACGGCAGTTCGGTGTTCCGGCTCAATGCGATGGCGCACGTGAACGACGTGCCCGGCCGCAACGACATCCGCAAGCGGCGCTGGGGCGTCGCACCGTCGCTCGGCTTCGGGCTCGGCACGCCGACGCGCGTGACGCTCGGCTATTTCCACCAGTACGACCACAACCTGCCCGACTACGGGCTGCCCGCGCGCAACGGCCAGGTGCTCGGCGGCGTCGCGCGCGATGCCTATTTCGGCTGGCGCAACCTCGACCGCGAACGGATCGAGTCCAACACGTTCACCGTGAAGGCCGAGCACGACGTGTCGCCGCAGCTGAAGCTGCAGAACCTGAGCCGCTACGCGCATCTGAATCGCGACACGGTGGTTTCCGCGTCGCATGCGAACCTCGACGGGATGCCGCGCGGGCGCTACAAGCCGGCGGGGCCGCAGGGCTACGGGCGCGACGCGTCCACCGCGATGTGGATGAACCAGACGAACGCGACCGGCGAATTCAGCACGTTCGGCGTCGGCCATACGCTCGTCGCGGGCTTCGAGATCTCGCGCGAGACGTACGCGCGCAGCACCTACTCGCACGGGCTCGCGCGTCACTTCCCGAAGAACGGCTATGCGCTCGCCGCGCCGCCCGGCTACTGGTCGGGCCCCGCGCGCCGCGAGAACACCGCGCGCACCGATACGGCGCTCGACGTGAAGGCGCTGTACGCGTTCGATACGATCTCGTTCGGCCGGTACTGGGACCTCGACGTCGGGCTGCGTCACGACTGGATCGACGGCTGGGCGCGCAATACGCCGGCCGGCAAGCCGACCGAGCGCGCGGACACCGCGGACCGTCATCTGAGCACGCGCGCGGGGCTCGTGTTCAAGCCGACCGACAACGGTCGCATCTACGCGGCATACGGCACGTCGTTCAATCCGTCGGCGGAATTCCTCGTCACGACGGGCAGCGGCGTGAACGCGGCATCGGGCGGCCTCGCGCCCGAGAAGAACGAGAGCGTCGAACTTGGCGCGAAGTGGGAGGGCCTCGCCGGTCTCGCGCTGAACGGCGCGCTGTTCCAGACGTACAAGCACCACGCGCGCGAACGGATGTCCGACGGCAGCTACCTGCTCGCCGGCAAGCAGCGCGTGCGCGGCGTCGAGCTCGGCGCGGCTGGCAAGATCACGCCGAAGTGGGATCTGTTCGCGAACTACACGTATCTCGCGAGCGCGACGCTCGACTCGCCGTCGTCGCCGCGTCGCAACGGGAAGGCGCTCGGCAACACGCCGCGGCACGCGTTCAATCTGTGGACGACCTATCGGCTGCCGGCCGGCTGGACGATCGGCTATGGGTCGCATTTCGTCGGCCGGCGCAACGTGACGTCCGAAGGCGACGGGACGCTCGGCGCGTACTGGGTGCACAACCTGATGGCGAGCTACGACGTGAACCGGCGGCTGCGGTTTCAGCTGAACGTCGACAACCTGTTCGATCGCGCGTACGTGGAGCGCGTGCGGCAGCAGCCGGGCAACGCGTCGCGCTCCTCGGCCGTCGAGTTCGGCGACGGGCGCGCGGCGATGCTGTCGGCCGTCTACACGTTCTGAGTCCGTGCGCTACGCGGGCCGTTTCGGGAACAGCGGCAGCGTCGCGCACGCGCACGCGCCGGCCGCGAGCCACACGACGCTCCACGTGCTGGCCGCGAGCAGCGGCGGGATCGCGAGCGGCGTGACGAACAGCCCGACATAGACCATCGTGTTGGCCATGCCGAGCGCGGTGCCGGCATGGTCGGCGCCGGCCAGCGTCGCGAGTTCGGTGTAGGCGACGCCGTGCCAGGCCGATACGCAGATGCCCGCGAACACGAGAATCGCGACGATCGCCGCGACCGGCACCTGCGGGCTGCCGGCCGTCGCGGCCGCGAGCAGCGCAAACGAGCCGGCCGCGACGAGCACCGATCCGCGCAGATACGCGCGCCGGTTCCGATGGCGGTCGGTATGGCGGCCGCTCCATACGCGCATCGCCATCGCGCCGAGCTGCAGCGCGACCATCGTCGCGCTGATCCCGGCCACGCCGAGCCGGCCGAAATCGTGCAGAAACACCGTCGCGAACGTCAGCACCGCGAATTGCGGCACACAGAGCACGCCGATACCGATCACGAGCCGCCAGACCGCGCGGTTCGCGAGCGGCGTCGTCGCGCGCGGGGCAGCCGGTTGCCGCGCGTGCGGCTGCGCGGCATCTGCCGCCGCAGGCGGCTCGCGCAGCCAGCACCACGTCAGCACGGCCGAGCCGGCGCACAGCAGCATCAGCGTGCCGTACACGGCGCCGAAACCGGCGTGCGACGCGAGCCACGGCAACAGTGCCGCGCCGACGCCGCCGCCCATCGGCACGGCCGTCTGCCGGATGCTCATCGCGAGCCCGCGTTCGCGCTCGCCGAACCAGCGCATCACCGCGCGTCCACTCGAGCCGTTCACGCTGCCGCCAAGCAGCCCGACGCCGCACATCATCGCGACGATGTGCGCGAGCGGCGGCACCGCGTCGGGCGTCGGCACGATCGCAACGGCCATCAGCGCGAGCATCGAGGCGGTCGCGATCAGGCCGGTCAACAGCACGCGGCGATCGCCGAAGCGGTCGGCGGCGATGCCCCACGGCAGCTCGGACAGCGCGACGCCGAACCCGAGTGCGCCGAGCACGAGCCCGAGCGAGCCATTGTCGAGGCGATACGCGCTGCGCATCCAGACCGCGGTGGTCGGAATGCCGGCCGCAGCGGCGGAAAAACTCATGTTCGCGGCAACGCCGGCTGCGAGCACCAGCCAGCGGGCGGCGCAGCGGCGCGCGGCAGACGAACGGGAAAGGGCAAGCGAGCGTTCCATGGCGAAAGACCGGGACGGAAATTGACAGTCACAGTGTCGTCGCCTACATTCATCCTGAAAATCGGAAAGTTTTTGACGAATCGTTCGATAAAACGGGATGGTCGACATGGCCGAACACGAATACGCCATTGAGCCGCGCGGCGATACGACGCTCGCGCAACCGAACTTCGACATCGCGGCGTTGCGCAGCCTGGTCGCGGGCGTCGACCTCGGCAGCTTCGCGAAGGCGGCGGACCGCGTCGCGCGCTCGACATCGGCCGTCAGTGCGCAGATCCGCAAGCTCGAAGAGCAGGCGGGCACGCCGCTGTTCGTGAAGGCCGGCCGCGGGCTCGCGCTGACCGACGCGGGCGAGGCGATGCTGCGCTATGCGCGGCGGATCGTCGAGCTGAACGACGAAGCGGCCGCGGCCGTGCGCGGCGTGAACCTCGACGGCCGCGTGCGCGTTGGCCTGCAGGAGGATTTCGGCGAGGCGATCCTGCCGGACGTGCTCGGCCGCTTTGCGCGCGCGCATCCCAAGGTGCGGATCGACGCGCGCGTATCGCGCAATGCCGATCTGTTCGACCGGCTCGAGGCGAACCAGCTCGATCTCGCGCTCGTATGGGGCGATCCGGCGTCGGCGGAGCGCGCGTCGCGGCCGGGAATCGACAGCGAGACGATCGCGCACGTCCCGATGCGGTGGATCGGCGCCACACATGCGACTCAACCCGAGTTCGACGGCGGCGCGGCGGCAGGCGCGCAGGATCGAGCCGGCCCGCGCGCGATCGTGGCGACACCCGAACCGCTGCCGCTCGTGATGTTCGACCGGCCGTGCCGGTTCTTCGGCGCGGCGACCGATGCGCTCGACCGAGCCGGCGTGCCGTGGCGCGTCGCATTTACGACGCCGAGCCTCGCCGGGCTGTGGGCGGCCGCCGCGGCCGGCCTCGGGCTGACCGTGCGTTCGCACTACGGGCTGCCGGCGTCGGTGCGCGTGCTCGACGCCGCCGCATGCGGCCTGCCGGCGCTGCCGAGCGTGCCGCTCGTGCTGCTGCGGCGCACGTCGTCGGCGACGCCGACCGTCGATCGGCTCGCGCGGATCGTCACGCAGGCCGTGCGCGAAGCGACACATCCGGCGGCGGCCGCACTCGCCGCGTAGCGTGCAGCGGCGCGCGCGCACGACGTATCGCCGATTCGATGCGCGCCGCGCCGCGCTACGCCATCGCGCTCGCCGGCGCATGTGCATCGAGTTCCGCGCACAGCGCGCGCAGCCGCGCGCGCAGCGCGTCGCTGGCCGGCACGAACGGCAGACGCAAGCCGTCGTCGCACCAGCCTTGCGCGGCCAGCACGGCCTTCACCGGCGCCGGATTCGGCTCCGCGAACAGCGCGGCGACGAGCGGCTGCAACGCGACCGCGATATGCCGCGCGTCGGCGAGACGGCCGTCGCGCAGCAGCGCGTGCATCCGCACATGCCGCTCGGGCAGCACGTGCGCGCTGCTCGCGATCGTCCCGTGCGCGCCGGCGCAGAGCGCGGCGAAGTTCTGGTTGTCGTCGCCGGACAGCACCGCGAGCGGCGTCTCGTGCACGAGCCGGCTCATCCGCTCGAGCGTGCCGCCGCATTCCTTAATGCCGGCCACGCGTGCATCGCGCGCGAGCGCCTGCAGCGTGTCGAGTTCGACGTTCACGCCGGTGCGGTACGGGATGTTGTAGACGAGCACCGGCAGGTCGGCCGCCTCGACGATCGCTTCGACGTGGCGCCGAATGCCGTCCTGCGTCGGCCGCACGTAGACGGGCGGCGTGACGAGCAGGCCGTCCGGGCGCAGCGCCGCGAGTTCGCGGGCGCGCGCGGCTGCGGCGTGCGTTGCGCTCGCGGTCAGCCCGACGACGATCGGCCGGTCCGGCACCGCGTCGCGCAGCGTCGCGAACACGGCGTCCTGCTCGCGTGCATCGAGCAGCACGCCTTCGCCGGTCGTCGCGCCGGCGACGAAGCCTGCGATGCCGGCGGCCGCATAGTGCCGCGCCAGGCGCGCGAGCGCGCGATGATCGACGTCGCCGCGGTGAAACGGCGTGACGATCGGCAGCCAGATACCTTCAAAACGGGGTGATGTGTGCATGCAAAGCCTCATGGTGAGAACGGGAGGGAGACAACCGTTCCGCCGGCGCTATGCCGGTGCGAGGCGTGCGAGCAAGGAAAAGAAACGACCTGCAGGCATCCCGTCCGGCATTCGCCTGACGGGACGCGACATCCCCGTCAGTCGAGGAGTCGTTTTTTCAGTTTCAGCCCGGCCGCGCGCGCGCCGGCCGCGAGGGCGGCGGAAATCGACGGCGAGCGGAGGATGGCGGACATGGATGAACCGTGCGTGGGCTGAGCGGCGATCTTAGCATTGCGGCGCGCGGGCGTGGGGCGCTGCTTGCTTATGACGATTCGTGATTTGCTTTGCACGACAGATTGGAAGGCGCGCGGGGCGCGGCCGCTAGAATGCCCGCTTACGTTTCGATGACGGCGCAGCGCCGTCGCGCATCCACCACCAAGGAAACGGGGCATATCACGATGGCAAGCATCAAGGGGATCGGCCGCTGGCTGCATACGGGCGCGGCGGCGGCACTCGTCGCGGCGGCAACGGTCGCGCACGCGGACACGTCGATCCTGAACGTGTCGTACGACGTGACGCGCGAGCTCTACAAGGACATCAACGCGAGCTTCGCGGCCGCCTACAAGCAAAAGACCGGCGAGACCGTGACGATCAAGCAGTCGCACGGCGCGTCGAGCGCGCAGGCGCTGTCGGTGCTGCAAGGGCTGCAGGCCGACGTGGTCACGATGAACCAGCCGAACGACATCGACCTGCTCGCCGAGCGCGGCCAGCTGCTGCCGAAGGACTGGCGCGCCCGCTTTCCGGACAACAGCTCGCCGTACTCGACCACGATGGTGTTCCTCGTGCGCAAGGGCAACCCGAAGGCGATCAAGGACTGGAGCGATCTCGCGAAGCCGGGCGTGCAGGTGATCATCGCGAACCCGAAGACGTCGGGCAACGGCCGCTACGCGTATCTCGCCGCATGGGGCTATCAGAAGCAGAAGGGCGCGACCGATCAGCAGGCGCTCGAGTTCGAGAAGGCGATCTTCCGCAACGTGCCGGTGCTCGACTCCGGCGGCCGCGGCGCGACGACGACGTTCACGCAGCGCGGCATCGGCGACGTGCTCGTCACGTTCGAGAACGAAGTCGCGCTGATGGACACCGGTGCATCGGGTGCGCAGTTCGATGCCGTCTATCCGTCGGCGAGCATTCTCGCGGAGCCGCCGGTCGCGGTCGTCGACAAGGTCGTCGACAAGAAGGGCACGCGCAAGGTCGCGCAGGCGTATCTCGACTACCTGTACACGCCCGAGGCGCAGGAGATCATCGCGCAGCATCATCTGCGTCCGCGCGACGCGAACGTGCTGAAAAAGCATGCGGCCGAGCTCAAGCCGCTGAAGACGTTCAGCGTCGAGCAGATTTTCGGTAGCTGGGCGAACGCGCAGAAGACGCACTTCGCGGACGGCGGCACGTTCGATCGCGTGATCGTCGACCGGAAGTAACGGCGGCGCGTCGTCGAGCGCGCGAGACGAAACCGGCGGCCGAGGCCGCCGTTTTTCATGGGCAACGCGCGCGAGCCGGTGCGACGGCGAACCTGGCCGCCGGCGCGCCGCCGTGCATTACGCGTGCAGCAGCCGTGCCGATTCGCGCTGCTCGACCGCGACCGCGCGACGGTATCCGTCGCGGTCCTCGGCGCGCGCGACGTAGTCGCCGAGCACGCCTTCGTGCGGCAGCAGATGCGCGTCGAACGCGATCTTCAGCGTGCTCGCGAGCAGCAGATCGGCGGCGGTGAAGCGGTCGCCGACGAGCCATCGGCTATGCGCGAGCGTCTGCGCGAGCGCGCGCTGCACGCGCGTGATGTTGCCCCAGCCGAACGCGACCGGGTTGCCCGACGCGCCGGTGAATTTTTCCGCCATGGCCGGCTCGAGACAGGTGGGCGTGAAGAACATCCACTGCAGGAAGCGGCCGCGCTCCGGGTCGTCCGGCGCGATGCCGAGGCCCGCGCCCGGGCAGCGATCGGCAAGATAGAGCAGCACCGCGCCCGATTCGGCGAACGGCGCGCTGCCGTCGTCGAGCGCGGGCAGTTTCGCCATCGGATTCACCTGCACGAACGCGTCGCTGCCCTGTTCGTGCGAGCGCAGATCGATCGGCACCAGCTCGTAGACGGCGCCGATTTCCTCCAGCATCCACAACGCCCGGAACGCCCGGGTTTTCGGCCAGTAGTAGAGCTTCATCGCGCCTCCGTGCAGGATGTCGAAATCGACGGATGCTCAAGCGTAACCGAGCGGTGCGGCGGGGCGGCGATTCTGCGGGGAAAAATGTCGGGGATGGCGCTTTACGGTCGGCGTGTTTGAATAACTAGTTATGTACGTACTATGCGGGCATATCGGGACGAGGGACCGTATGCGCGCGAGCGCCGGGCGCGTTTCGCGGTAGTATCCGTTCCCCGCGATTGGCCTTGGCTGTCGGCGTTTCGACGATGAATCGGATTGGCGTGGTGGAGGACGTCGGCGGCGCGTGTGTGGACAGGTCGGCGCCGAAGGGACTCGAAGCGCTGTGCTTTTTGTCGGTGAGTGCCGGCGCGGAAGCGAAGCGGGACGCGGGCGCGCGGGAGATTGGGAGCCACTGGGCACACTGGCGGGTGGCGCGGATTTTCGCGCGATTGCGAGCACGATGCCTTCCGCTTGTGCACGGCTTCGACGTGGGCACGGCTGCCGCGAAGAGACTCGGCTTGCTGTGAATTCGCTCGGTGAGTCGTAAAAGGCCGGTTCTCGGTTGCGGCGCATCCGATGTGGATATGTCCTCTGCACGGACACTCGGATCGCTGTGCGTTTCGATGGTGAGCAAGAGCGACTGCATCATCGAGGCATGGTTTTCGATGCGCAGGTGTCTGCTGCGAAAAGGCTCGACTTTGCTGCGATACTGATCGGCGGCCGTCGGCTAACGATCCATCGAGGCGCGGTTCGGGATGTGGATATGTCGGCGGCGCAGACACTCCGATCGCTGTGAACTTCGACGGTGAGTGCGAGGCGATCGATTCGGCGAAGCAGGGTTTTCGGTTGTGAAGACGTCCGTTACGGAAAGGCCCGAGTCGTTGTGAATCTGAACAGCGAGTGCGACGAGCGATCCGTCCATATGGGCTCAGCGATGTGGATATGTCGACGGCGAAGAGACTGGAATCGCTGTGAATTTCGATGG
>NZ_KV786767.1:0-32829 GCF_001806955.1 Burkholderia sp. HMSC10F09 | reverse complement strand
GAGTGCGAGACGGTCGATTCGCCGAGGCACTGATTTTGTTCTGGAGATGGACATCGCGCCGACGGCCGAGCTGCAGGAGCCCGAGCGCTGAGTGCCCGCGGGTCATCAACTAAATGCCCTTCATCGATGTGGATAGGTGACTCCCGGCGACTCGAATCGCTGTGAATTTCGATGGTGAGTGCGAGACGACCCATCCGCCGAAGCACGAGATTGCCGCGAAAATGCGTGGCGTGTCGACGACCGGTCCGCCGTGAGCCAGCACGGCGAGCGTCGGTGAATAATCATCGCCACGCTGCTGATCAGTGTGGACAGCTGGGCAACGAGGCGACTCGAATCCCTGTGCGTTTCAACGGTGAGTGTCGGCGACCGTGCGATCGCGGCACCGATTTTGATGTGGCGATGCCAGGTCGCGACTAGAATCGAGCCGCTGTGGATCCGAACGGTGAGCGCCGGCGCGCAATCCATCGAGGCGCGATCCGCGATGTGGATATGTCGGCAACGAAGCGACTCGCGCCGCTGTGAATCTTTACGGTGAGGGGGAGGAAACGCCCCACCGCCGCGCGGCTTTCGATACGGCGATCTCCGTCGCGAGGTAACACGCGCTACGGTGAATCGCGAGCTATCAAGGCGCGATCCGCGATGTGGACATGTCCGCCGTAAAGCGACTCAGATCGCTGTGAATTTCAGAGGTGAGTGCGAGCGGCAAACCGGCCGACAGGAGGCATCCGATGTGGATATGTCGACTGCGAAGCGACTCGAATCCCTGTGCATTTCAATGGTGAGCACCGGCCGCCAATCGCTCGCAAAGCCTTTCCCACGGTGCGATGCGTTCAATATCGCGATCGTTCGTCGCGGGTCGCCGGCGCGCGCCGGCGAGCGATTCCGACCGAACGCGGTCGCCACCCTCCCGGACGCGCCGACGTTCCGCACGCCAACCCCGCGATACGCATCGCCGCGGCGTAACTCGAATGAATCGGTGTTCGCGCGGTCTGTCTTTGCGATCGGGTTCCATTAGTCGGCCACGTCGTCTTTCTATCGCGTACACTCCGACGCCCGCGCGCAATATCGGTCAGCGGCATGAGTGATGCGGCGGACCCTGCGGGCCGTCGACGTTCCGGCGCGCAGTCGCTTCAAGCACTGAACAAGCGTAACGGCCGGCATATTGCCCGCGCGCCGACCGCGACGCTCACCGTCGAAATGCACAGTGATTCGAGTCCTTGGGTGTGCCGGTTGTCCACACCCGAACGGACGGTGGCATTCGCGCCGAAACGACCGATGTGGATATCCGGCCGACCAAACCACTCGCCGCACTGTGTATTTCAACGGTGAGCGCCCGTCGGCGCCGGCAAAACGCCGCTGCCAGGCCCGCCGCAACACGCAACAGCCAATCGCAGGCGCGTTTGCCGATCGCTTCACGACGCGAACGGGATGTGGACATCCTGCGCGTCAACTCACTCGAATGTCTGTGAATCCGAACGGTGAGCACCGGACCTATCCACTCGAATCGAGCGATCGCGATGTGGATATATGCCTCCACCGGCGACTCGAAACCCTGTGCATTCGAACGGTGAGCCTCACCGCGCGCGGACGAAAAAACCGGTCGAAACGCTGTGCAACCGAACGGTGAGTGCGAATGCCGGCGTGACGTGGCGGGACAGCCGGGATGTGAATATCCCGCGCGCCACGCCAGTCGAAACGCTGTGCATTTCAACGGTGAGCGCACGCGCGAAAACCGCTAAAACCCGCGCCAGTCGGGCCACAGCGGCCCTTGAAGTCCGCCATTGCGCACGACCGCCGGCATCGCACGCACGGCACCGCCTATCGCACCGCGCACCCTGATCCGCCGGTCCGCCGTTTCCCCCAACGCCACCCGCCGAGCGAGAACTCTCTCAAAACCGCACCAAAACCTTCGCGGTTTTTCTCGCCATCGCCCACCCGGAGCACGATGAGAAAAAACATTCTCGTCGCTGCGAGAAAAAATAGAGCCATCCCGCTGCCGCCGGCCAGCGTCGCCCGACGCGCCCGTGCCGCAGCCCAGAACAGCACAATCAGGAGACGTCCCCATGACCGCCCGCCTGCCGATCGACGGCACGCCCGCCCTATCCGACTATCGTCTGACCGACAACCTGACCGCGACGCGCGGCCGGATCTTCCTGACCGGCACGCAGGCGCTGGTGCGCCTGCTGCTGATGCAGCGCGCGGCCGATAGCGCGCAGGGCCTGAACACGGCCGGCTTCGTCAGCGGCTATCGCGGCTCGCCGCTCGGCATGGTCGACCAGCAGCTGTGGAAGGCGAAGAAGCTGCTCGACGCCAGCGGCGTGCGCTTCCTGCCCGCGATCAACGAGGAACTCGGCGGCACCGCGGTGCTCGGCACGCAGCGCGTCGAAGCGGACCCGGAGCGCACGGTCGACGGCGTCTATGCGATGTGGTACGGCAAGGGGCCGGGCGTCGATCGCGCGGGCGATGCGCTGAAGCACGGCAACGCGTACGGCTCGTCGCCGCACGGCGGCGTGCTCGTCGTGGCGGGCGACGATCACGGCTGCGTGTCGTCGTCGATGCCGCACCAGAGCGACTTCGCGATGATCGCTTGGCACATGCCGATCGTGAACCCGTCGAACATCGCCGATATGCTCGAATTCGGCCTGTACGGCTGGGCGCTGTCGCGCTACTCGGGCGCCTGGGTCGGCTTCAAGGCGATTTCGGAGACGGTTGAATCGGGGTCGACCGTTGACCTCGACGCGCTGCAGACGCAATGGCCCGCACCGCAAGGCTTCACGCCGCCCGCAGGCGGTCTGCACAACCGCTGGCCGGATCTGCCGAGCCTCACGATCGAAGCGCGTCTCGCCGCGAAGCTTGATGCCGTGCGTCACTTCGCGCGCACGAACAGCATCGACAAGTGGATCGCGCCGTCCGCGCGTGCGAACGTCGGCATCGTCACGTGCGGCAAGGCGCATCTGGATCTGATGGAGGCGCTGCGCCGTCTCGATCTGACGGTCGACGATCTCGACGCGGCCGGCGTGCGGATCTACAAGGTCGGCCTCTCGTATCCGCTCGAGCTGACGCGCATCGACACGTTCGTCGACGGGCTCGACGAAGTGCTCGTCATCGAAGAAAAGGGCCCGGTGATCGAGCAGCAGATCAAGGATCACCTCTACAACCGCACGGAAGGCGCGCGCCCGCGCGTGCTCGGCAAGCACGACGCGGCCGGCGCGTGCCTGCTGTCGGAACTCGGCGAACTGCGTCCGTCGCGCATCCTGCCCGTGTTCGCGGAATGGCTCGCGCGTCACAAGCCGGCGCTCGATCGCCGCGAGCGCGTCGTCGATCTGGTCGCGCCGCAGATCCTGTCGAACGAGGCGGACGCCGTGAAGCGCACGCCGTATTTCTGCTCGGGCTGCCCGCACAACACGTCGACGAAGGTGCCGGAAGGCTCGATCGCGCAGGCGGGGATCGGCTGTCACTTCATGGCGTCGTGGATGGACCGCGACACGACCGGTCTGATCCAGATGGGCGGCGAGGGCGTCGACTGGGCCGCGCATGCCATGTTCACGAACACGAAGCACGTGTTCCAGAACCTCGGCGACGGCACCTATTTCCATTCGGGCATCCTCGCGATTCGCCAGGCGGTTGCCGCGAAGGCGAACATCACCTACAAGATCCTCTACAACGACGCGGTCGCGATGACGGGCGGCCAGCCCGTCGACGGCAGCATCTCGGTGCCGCAGATCGCGCGGCAGGTCGAGGCCGAAGGCGTATCGCGCTTCGTCGTCGTGTCCGACGAGCCGCAGAAGTACGACGGCCATCACGGGCTGTTCCCGGCCGGCACGACGTTCCATCACCGCAGCGAACTCGACGCCGTGCAGCGCGAGCTGCGCGAGACGCCGGGCGTCACCGTGCTGATCTACGACCAGACCTGCGCGGCCGAGAAGCGCCGCCGCCGCAAGAAGGGCGAATTCCCCGATCCGGACAAGCGGCTGTTCATCAACGACGCGGTGTGCGAAGGCTGCGGCGACTGCTCGGTGCAGTCGAACTGCCTGTCGGTCGAGCCGCTGGAAACGCCGCTCGGCCGCAAGCGCCGCATCGATCAATCGTCCTGCAACAAGGACTACTCGTGCGTGAACGGCTTCTGCCCGAGCTTCGTGACGGTCGAAGGCGCGGCGCTGAAGAAGGCGGCCGGTGCGGCATTCGATGAAGCGGCGCTCGCCGCGCGCGTCGACGCGCTGCCGGTGCCGGCCACGCATCTCGATGCGGCGCCGTACGACATGCTGGTGACGGGCGTCGGCGGCACGGGCGTCGTGACGGTCGGCGCGCTGATCAGCATGGCTGCGCATCTCGAAGGCAAGAGCGCGTCGGTGCTCGACTTCATGGGCTTCGCGCAGAAGGGCGGCTCGGTGCTGTCGTTCGTGCGGATCGCATCGAGCGACCGCTGGCTGAACCAGGTGCGCATCGACACGCAGCAGGCCGACGTGCTGCTCGCCTGCGACATGGTCGTCGGCGCGAGCGCCGAGGCACTGCAGACGGTGCGTCGCGAGCGCACGCGGATCGTCGTCAACACGCACAGCATTCCAAACGCCTCGTTCGTGCAGAACCCGGACGCGAACCTGCACGCGGACGCGCTGCTCGCCAAGATGCGCCACGCGGCCGGCGACGGCTTCATGTCGAGCTGCGACGCGCAGGCGCTCGCGGCGAAGTTCCTCGGCGACACGATCGGCGCGAACATCCTGATGCTCGGCTACGCGTGGCAGCTCGGCCTCGTGCCGGTGTCGCTCGCCGCGATGATGCGCGCGATCGAGCTGAACAACGTCGCGGTGCCGATGAACAAGCTCGCGTTTTCGGTCGGCCGGATGGCGGCCGGCGATGCGCCGGGCCTCGATGCGTTGTGGAACGCGCGCCATGCGGTGGCCGTGCATGCCGCGCCGCAGACGCTCGACGAATTGATTGCCGATCGCGAAGCGCGCCTGCACGCCTACGGCGGCGCGCGCTACGTCGAGCGCTACCGTGCACTCGTGAGCGCCGCGCGCGCGAAGGGCGACGATGCGCTGACGCACGCGGTCGCGACGACGTTCTATCGGCTGCTCGCGGTCAAGGACGAATACGAAGTGGCGCGACTGTATGCAGACGACGCGTTCCGCGCATCGCTCGAAGCGCAGTTCGAAGGCGTGCCGGGGACGGACTATCGCGTGAAGTTCAACCTCGCGCCGCCGACGGTGGCGAAGGCCGGCAGCGACGGCAGCGCGCCGAAAAAGCGTGTGTTCGGCCAGTGGATGTGGCCGGTGCTCGGGATGCTCGCGCGTGTGCGCGGCCTGCGCGGTACGTGGCTCGATCCGTTCGGCCGCACGGTCGAGCGCCGCATGGAGCGCGCGCTCGCCGACGACTACGAAACGACGCTCACGCGTGCATTCGCGGCGATGACGGCCGACAACGCCGCGCGCGTCGTGCAGCTCGCGGATCTGCATGCGCGCGTACGCGGCTTCGGCCACGTGAAGCTGCGCAATCTTGCCGGCGTGAAGCGCGCGGAACGCGAACTCGCGCTGCAGCTCGGCATCGATGCGGCGACCAGCGCGGCCGTGCGCGAGGCGCTCGACGAGCTGAAGGGCGCGGGGATGCTGAAGGGCATTCCGGTCGTCGTCGCGAAGTAAGCGCGGCCCGCGGCGTCGGCGCGCCGCAAACGAAAAACGGCGATGCGCGCGTGCGGCATCGCCGTTTTTTTTCATGGCGGGCGCGGCGCGTGCCGCGCGTCGCCGTTCAGACGATCCCTTTCTTGCGTGTCGACAGCGCGGTTTCCGACAGATCGATTTCGCGGATCAGCTTCGTCAGCGTCTCGTCGGAGATCTTGCTTTCGGTACGCAGCCGATACAGCATCGAGCGCTCCGCGCGCACGGCGGCGATCCGCATCTGCAGCTCCATCGTTTCCGCCTGCTTCGCTTCGGCGCGCGGCGTCGGGCCGTCCTCGGCGAGCGCGGCGAGCCGGCGCCGATACTGATCCATCACGCGCGCGGAGATGTCCGCGCAGCGCGCGGCGCCCGATTCGTCGAGTTCGGCCGAGATCGCGTCGTGCGACGCGTCGATCGCGCGGATCGCGGCTTGAGCGGCCGCGGCGCGCGCCGCGCGCTCCTCGCCGGCGAGCGGATTGCGCGTCGTGCGCACGCCGCGCAGCAGCAGCGGCAGGCCGATGACCGCGACGATCAGCGAACCGAGAATCACGGCCGACGCGATGAAGATCGCGGTATCGCGGCCCGGCAGCGGTGCGCCGCTCGACAGCGCGACCGGAATCGACAGCACGCCGGCGAGCGTGACCGCGCCGCGCACGCCGCCGACCGTCATCACCGCGATCGTGCGCACGCCGGCCATCGTGCCCGCGAGGCCTTGCCGTGCTGCGCGGCGGCTCGCGAACCAGCGCAGCAGCCATACCCACAGAAAGCGGATCGCATACAGCGAGAGCATCATCGCGCCCACGTTGAACAGCATGCGGCCGACCAGCGCGTCGCTCGTATGGTGCGCCTCGACGAGTGCGCGGCCGATGATGTGCGGCAGCTGCAGCCCGAGCATGATGAACACCATGCCGTTGAACACGAACTCGATCATCGCCCACGTGCTTTCCGCGCGCACGCGCGACGCGACCGTGCTTTTGCGCGAGAAGCTCGTGTAATTCATCATCATTCCGGCCGACACGGCCGCGAGCACGCCGGACAGATCGAAGTGCTCGGCGAACAGGTACGCGGCGAACGGCACGAGCAGCGTCATCACGATGCCGGGCGCCGGATCGCCTTCCTGCTCTGCGTTGAGGAAGCGCGTCGACAGCGCGCTGAACAGCCAGGACACGGCCGCGCCCGTCGCGAGTCCGCCGGCCGCGACGACGACGAACGTCAACGACGCGTCGCGCAGCGAGAACACGCCGGTGAGCGCGGCGGCGATCGCGAACTTCAGCGCGACGAGGCCCGACGCGTCGTTCATCAGCGCCTCGCCTTCGAGGATGTGCATCAGTTGCGGCGGGATCCGGCCCTTTCCGGCGATGCCCGACAGCGCGACCGCATCGGTCGGCGAGAGCACGGCCGCGAGCGCGAACGCAATCGGCAGCGGCAACTCGGGAATCAGCCAATGCGCGAAGTAGCCGACGGCGAGTACCGTCATGAACACGAGCCCGAACGCGAGCATCAGGATCGCGCGCCGCTGCAGATACAGCTCGCGTTTCGGAATCCGCCAGCCGTCTGCGAACAGCAGCGGCGGGATGAACAGCAGCATGAAGATTTCAGGGTCGAACGTCACATGGAGATTCAGATGTGGCCACGCGAGCGCGGCGCCGAAGGCGATCTGCATCAACGGCAGCGGCAGCCGCAACGGCAGTACGCGCGTGAGCGCGCCGGACAGCGCGACGGTGAGCAGCAGGATGAGGACGGTGAAGACGATTTCCATCGATACGGCAAAGGCGGGGAATGAAACGACCGTACGGAGTGTAGCGTGCTCGCGCGAGCGCTGCGCTCCGGTGCGCCGGTGCGGATGCACGCAAACGGTGCAACCGCGCTGCGCCGTGCTGGTGCAGCACCGCGTGCGCCGTGCGAAGCGCGCGTGATCGACGCTTGCACGGAGCTTGCTTGATGCTTGCTCGCCGTCCGGCGCAGGCCGGATAAACCGAGGGTTCATCGACATGGGCCGATGCCGCGCGCCGTCCGGTTCGTCAGCCGCCGCGTTGCCGATGCAGACCGATTTCAGGAGGAACGCATGACGACCGAGCAACAGGAGCGACCGGTTGTCGCGTCGCCGTACCGTTTCGAGCGGGAAGTGAGTTCCGGCTTCGAGCGGTTCGCGACGCGGCACCGCGAGCTGACGCTCACCACCGTGTTCCAGCCGATCTTCAGCCTCGCGCATCAGCGGGCAGTCGGCTACGAAGCGCTTTTGCGCGCACACGACACGCTCGATCGCGCGGTGTCGCCGCTCGACGTGTTCGGCGATGCCGCGCGCCACGGCGAACTGCTGCAGCTCGACCGGCTCGCGCAGGCGCTGCATCTCGAGAATTTCGCGCTGCTCGGCGCGTCGCGCGAGTGGCTGTTTCTGAACGTGCACCCCGGCGTGCTCACCGACCCGTTCCAGGCGGCCGCGCTGCTCGCGAACCTGAAGCGGCTCGGTATTCCACCGCGCCGGATCGTGCTCGAAGTGCTCGAACAGCGCGCGGACGACGTCGAGCGGCTTGCCGACGCGGTGCGCGCATGCCGCGCGCAGGGCTTCCTGATCGCGCTCGACGATTTCGGCGCCGGGCACGCGAACGTCGAGCGGATCTGGCAACTCGATCCCGACATCGTCAAGCTCGACCGGATCCTGCTGTCGCAGGCCGCGCATCGCACAGGGCCGACCGCGATCCTGCACGGGCTCGTCGCGCTGCTGCACGAAGCGGGCAAGCTCGTGCTCGTCGAAGGGATCGAAACGGAGCACGACGCGCAGGTCGCGCTCGCATGCGAAGCCGATTTCGTGCAGGGCTACTACTTCGGCCGGCCGGCGCCCGGCCTGCCCGATAGTGCCGCTGCGACCGGCTGCATCGGCGAGCTGACCGAGCGCTTTCGCGAGCAGGCCGATGCGCGCGAGCGGCGCGACGCGCAGCGGCTCGCGCCTTATCTGCGCGCATTCGAGCGCGCAGCCGAACGCCTCGCGGCCGGCGAGCCGCTCGACGACGTGTGCTGGAACTTCCTCGCGCTCGACGATGCGGCGCGCTGCTTCCTGCTCGATGCGCGTGGCCGGCAGGCCGGCCGCAACATCGTGCTGCGCGCCGATCGCGCGCCGCGCGAGACGCGTTTTTCGCCGCTGTCCGAGGCGCAGGGCGCGAACTGGCTGAGGCGGCCGTATTTCCGCACGGCGATCGCGGAGCCGGGGCGCGTGCAGGTGACGCGGCCGTATCTGTCGATCAACGAGGCGCAGCCGTGCGTGACGCTATCGATCGCGATCCGGATCGGCGATGCGCAGTGCGTGCTGTGCGGCGACATCGACTGGACAGAGGGCTGACGCGCAGGGTGGCGCACGGTACGCGGCTCGGCTAGGATGCGCGCATTGTCCCGACGAATCGCGCTGCCATGAACCGACCCGCTGCTGCTGCCGTGCTCCTCGAAGTGATCGCCACGACCGTCGCCGATGCGAAGGCCGCCGCGCGCGCCGGCGCCGACCGGCTCGAACTCGTGACCGCGATCGGCGAAGGCGGACTCACGCCGAGCATCGGGCTGATCGAAGCGGTCGTCGCCGCGGTGTCGATTCCGGTGAACGTGATCGTGCGTCCGCACAGCCGCGCGTTCGTCTACGACTCGGACGATCTGCGCGTGATCGAGCGCGACGTGCGCGCGGCCGTCGCGGCCGGTGCCAACGGTGTCGTGTTCGGTGCGCTCGACGCGCGCGGCGACGTCGATGTCGATGCGCTCGCGCGCGTGGCGGCGGCAGCGGACGGGCGCGATCTGACGTTCCACCGCGCGTTCGACGTCGCGCGCGATCTGAATGCGGCGTTCGACACGCTGCTGCGCGTGCCGGCCGTCACGTCGGTGCTGACCTCGGGCGGCCATCCGTCGGTGCTCGATGCGACGGCGACGATCGCGCGCATGGTGCGGCACGCCGCGGGCACGACCTGCACGGTGCTCGCCGGATCGGGGCTGACCGTCGATGCGGTCGGAGAATTCGTGCGGACGACCGGCGTGCACGCCGTGCATTTCGGCTCGGGCGTACGGCCGCGCGGCGAGGTGCTGGCGCCGGTCGACGAGCGGCTCGTTGCGAAAGTGCGGGCGGTACTGGATCGCGCGACGCAGGCGTAAGCGTGTATCGGCCGCATCGACGTCCGGCGCCGCGTGCGTCAGTCGTAGCGGATCGTCAGGTCCTTCAGGATGTCGACATTGCCCCACTTGAACGCGCAGCGGCGGCCGACCTCGACCGCGGTGCCGTCGCGTATTTCACTGACAGGCGTGCAGCCGCCGGCAATCGTCACCGTCGGCGTGCCTTGCCGTGACAGCGGGAACTCGATCGCCGCATCCTGCGGAATCGTATGCGTGAGCGCGACGTCTTCGATGTAGTCGTCGGGCAGCGTGAAGATCAGCGCGCGGTCGACCTTCAGCGTGTAGTAGTCGTGCTGGAACGGAATGCTGACCACGCAGAGCTCGGTGGTGTGGCCGTTCAGCGTCTGCGACGAACATTTCGGTTCGGCGGCATGTGCGGTAGCGGCGGCGATGCCGAGCACCGCGACGGCGATGTGCTTCATCGTTGGTTATCCCCGTAACGTGATGATGGAACCGCCGACGAGGCCGACGCGCGCAGCGTCCGGCGATCGCGGCGAAGCGCACATGTTAGTGCGGACGCGGCGCCGATGCACGCGCTTCGCCCGCCGCGCCAATGAAAAAAGCCGGGACGTGTCCCGGCTTTCGTCATGCGGCGCAGCGTGCGACGCTCATGCGCGTTCCGCCAGGGCATCGGCCTCGCTCGCACGAATCCCGAGACGCTCGAACAGCGCGCGATCTTTCTGCGTCTGCGGGTTGCTCGTCGTGAGCAGCTGGTCGCCGTAGAACATTGAATTCGCACCGGCGAGGAAGCAGAGCGCCTGCAGGCCGTCGTCGAGCTGTTCGCGGCCGGCCGACAGTCGCACGACCGCCTTCGGCATCGTGATGCGCGCCACCGCGATCGTGCGCACGAATTCGAACGGATCGAGCGGCGCGGTGCCGGCGAGCGGCGTGCCTTCGATCGCGACCAGATTGTTGATCGGCACCGATTCCGGATACGGATTCAGGTTCGCGAGCTGCGAGATCAGCCCCGCGCGTTCGCGGCGCGATTCGCCCATCCCGATGATGCCGCCGCAGCACACGTTGATCCCCGCGTCGCGCACGCGGTCGAGCGTGTCGAGGCGGTCCTGGTACGTGCGCGTCGAGATCACCTGCCCGTAGAACTCCGGCGACGTGTCGAGGTTGTGGTTGTAGTAGTCGAGGCCCGCGTCGGCGAGCTGCTTCGCCTGCTCGTCCTCGAGCATCCCGAGCGTCATGCAGGTCTCGAGGCCGAGCGCCTTCACGCCGCGCACCATCTCGGTCAGCGCAGGCATATGGCGCTCCTTCGGGTTGCGCCATGCGGCGCCCATGCAGAAGCGGCTCGCGCCGTTCGCCTTCGCGGCGCGCGCGGCGTCGAGCACCGCGTCGACGTCCATCAGCTTCTCGGCCTTCAGGCCCGTGTCGTGGTGCGCGGACTGCGAGCAATAGCCGCAGTCTTCCTCGCAGCCGCCGGTCTTGATCGACAACAGCGTCGACAGCTGCACGGCATTCGCGTCGAAGTGCTCGCGATGCACCTGCTGCGCACGGAAGATCAGATCGTTGAACGGCAGCTCGAACAGCGCGACGACGTCGGCGACGCGCCAGCGCTGCGGCGACGGCGCTGCCACGGGAATCGCGTCGGGTTGCGCGGCGGCGGTCTGGGCTTGGGTCATTTCGTTTTCCTGTCCTGACTGGAGGGGTGAGATCGGGGAGTCAACGCTGCGCGGCGCGCAGCGTGTCGACGAGCGCGGCGATGTCGAGCGTCGCCGCGGCGGATTCGGGGTCGGCCGGCGCCATGTGGGCGATGCGGCCGAGCAGCGGTGCGCGATGCTCGCGCGCGAGCCAGTCGCGAATCGTCGCGACGTTCTCGTCCGCGTAAGTCATCGCCGGATCGACGTGGTTCGCGACCCAGCCGGCAAGCGTGAGCCCGCGCGCCGCGATCGCGTCGGCCGTCAGCAGCGCATGGCTGATGCAGCCGAGCCGCATGCCGACCACGAGCACGACCGGCAGGCCGAGCGCGACTGCGAGATCGGCGGTGTCCTGCGTGTCGTTCAGCGGCACGCGAAAGCCGCCGACGCCTTCGACGACGACGATGTCCGCACGCGTCAGCGCGTCGCGATGGCATGCGACGATCGTGTCGATGTCGAGCGTCACGTGCTCGTGCGCGGCGACGATGTGCGGTGCGGCGGGCGCCTTCAGCAGGAACGGCGTGCGCAGCTCGGGCGGCAGCACGACGCTCGCGGCCGCATCGAGCTGGTCGGCGTCTTCGTTGTGCCACACGCCGTCGCGCTCATAGGCGCCGGCCGCGACCGGCTTCATCGCGGCCGCGCGTAGCCCGTGCCGCGCGAAGCCGTGCAGCAGCGCGGCCGACACGAAAGTCTTGCCGATCTCGGTGTCGGTGCCCGTGACGAACAGCGAAAGCGGTGTGCTCATGCGGCCTCCTCGCTTGCGCGCAGCAGCGCGGTTTCGAGCCGCGCGAGATCGTCGAACGAATGCGCGGCCGACAACGAGATGCGCAGCCGCGAGGTGCCGGCCGGCACCGTCGGCGGGCGGATCGCGGGCACCCACAGGCCGTGCGCGTCGAGCGCACGCATCGCGGCGAGCGTCGCCTCGTTGCTGCCGATCACGAGCGGCTGCACGGCCGTGTGCGAGTCGACCGGCTGCCAGCGCGTGCGGCGCAGCAGCGCGCGCGTGCGTTCGATCAGTGCGGCGAGGTGCGCGCGCCGCGCGTCGCCTTCGTCGCCGGCGATCACCTTCAGGCTCGCCGACACCGCATGCGCGACGGCCGGCGGTGCGGCCGTCGTGAAGATGTAGCTGCGCGCGCGCTGGATCAGCCACTCGATCACCGTCTCGTGCGCGACGACGAATGCGCCCGCGACGCCGGCCGCCTTGCCGAGCGTGCCGACATAGACGAGATGCGGCGAACGCAGCGCGGCCGCCGCGAGCGCGCCGCGGCCTTGCGGGCCGAGCACGCCGAAGCCGTGCGCGTCGTCGACGACGAGCCATGCGCCGTGGCGTTCGGCAAGCGCGAGGAGCTCGGCGAGCGGCGCGATGTCGCCGTCCATGCTGAACACCGTATCGGTGACGATCAGCTTCGTCTGCGACGTGCACGCCTCGAGCAACGCGCCGAGCGCGGCCGTATCGGCATGCGGATAGACCTGCACGGTGGCGCGCGACAGCCGCGTGCCGTCGATCAGCGACGCGTGGTTCAGCGCGTCGGAGAAGATCGTCGCGTCCTTGCCGGCGAGCGCGGTGACCGCCGCGAGGTTCGCCATGTAGCCGGTGCTGAAGTACAGCGCGCGCGGCGCGTCGGAGAAGCCGCCCGCGAAGCCCGCGAGTTCGTCCTCGAGCTTCGCGTGCGCGCGCGAGTGGCCGCCGAGCAGATGCGAGCCGCCGCTGCCGGAGCCGTAGCGCTGCGCGCCTTCGGCGAACGCGGCGACGAGCGCCGGATGCGCGGCGAGGCCGAGGTAGTCGTTGCTCGCAAACCCGACGATCTCGCGGCCGTTCACGGTCATGTGCGCGTCGCAGGCGCTGTCGGCCGTGCGGCGCACACGGCGCAGCCCTTGCGCATCGAGATCGGCGAGGCCGCGCTGCAGCGTATCGAGCAGGTTCATCGTGCACTCTCCGCGAGCGTGGCCTCGAGCGTGTCGCGCGTGCGCTGCGCGAGCCAGGCGATGTCGTCGTCGCTCATCACGTACGGCGGCATCAGGTAGACGGTCGTGCCGATCGGCCGCAGCAGCAGTTCGCGCTCGAGTGCGCGCTCGAAGAAGCGCCGCGAGAAGCCGCGCGCCGCGTCGCCGTCGAGCGCGACGTCGAACGCGAACAGCGTGCCGCGCTCGCGCAGGTGGCGCACCTCCGGATGGGCGGCGAGCGGCGCGAGCGCGGCGCGTAGCGCGGCCGACTTGCGCGCGTTGCTCGCGAGCACGTCGTCGCGTGCAAACAGGTCGAGCGTCGCGACCGCCGCGCGGCATGCGAGCGGATTGCCGGTGTACGAGTGCGAGTGCAGGAAGCCGCGCGTCGTGTCGTCGTCGTAGAACGCGGCGAACACGTCGTCGCGCGTCAGCACGAGCGATAGCGGCAGATAGCCGCCGCTGATGCCTTTCGACAGGCACAGGAAGTCGGGCCACACGCCGGCCTGCTCGCACGCGAAGAACGTGCCGGTGCGACCGCAGCCAACCGCGATTTCGTCGGCGATCAGATGCACGTCGAATTCGTCGCAGAGCGCGCGCAGCCCGCGTACGTACGACGGATCGTGCATCGCCATCCCGGCCGCGCACTGCACGAGCGGCTCGACGATCAGCGCGGCGATCCGTTCGCCGCGTTCGACGAACAGACGGCGCACGTCGGCAAGCGCGCGGCCCGCAACGTCGGCGGCCGTTTCGCCCGGCAGCGCGCCGCGCGCGTCGGGCGACGCGACGACGTGCGCGTGGCGGATCAGCGGATCGTACGCGTCCTTGAACAGCGCGACGTCGGTCACGCCGAGCGCGCCGATCGTTTCGCCGTGGTAGCCGTTCGCGACGCACGCGAATTCGCGCTTATCGGCGCGGCCGCGGTTGCGCCACGCGTGAAAGCTCATCTTCAGCGCGATCTCGACGGCCGATGCGCCGTCCGATGCAAAGAACGCATGGCCGAGCGTGTTCGCAGTCAGCGCATGCAGTCGCTCGGCGAGCTCGATCGCGGGCTCGTGCGTGCAGCCGGCGAGCATCGCGTGTTCGAGCGTATCGAGCTGGTCCTTCAGTGCGGCGTTGATGTCGGGATTCGCATGGCCGAACAGATTGACCCACCACGAGCTGATCGCATCGAAGTAGCGGCGCCCGTCGCGGTCGTACAGCCATACGCCCGCGCCGCGCGCGACGGGAACGAGCGGCAGGCGCTCGTGGTGCTTCATCTGGGTGCAGGGATGCCAGACCGCGCGCAGGCTGCGCGCGACCCAGTCGTCGGGGGCTGACGTACTCAAGGCGACTCCGGGAGTAAAACGGCGGCGCGCGGCATCGTCGGACGCGGCGCGCACACGGGGACAGCCATCGTGCGGCCGACGGCGCGCACGACACGAAAACGCGCAGAGATTAGCGTGTTCCGCGGCCCCTTGCACTAGCGGTTACAAACGCCGCAAAGCCTTGTGGGACGGGAGTTCGGCGCAGATCGGGACCGCTCGCGACGGTACGCTCGAGATCGCCCGAAATGGCCGCAGATGACGACGTTCGAGTGACACCGCCCGTCAGAAAAAAATCGTGGGCGGCGCGGTGCCGCGGCGTGCGGGAATAAGGGGAACGATGGGGAAAGCGGCGATCGACGCGCGGCGCGGGAGCGGCGCGCGGCTCGTATCGCGAGTGTGCGTCAAGCGACGCTGTGCGACCGAAGAGGCGACGCCGCCGGACACGCGCGCGGCGCAGCACGGCGCGCCACGTACCGCGTACGCTGGCGCGCGCCGTCGAAAACGAAACGAAAGGGAAGGGGAAAGGAAGCGCGCGTCAGCGCGACGCGAGCGCGCGCGTATCGGCGCCGTGCGCGCCGGTATCGCCGTTGTCGGCCGTTTGCGTGTTCGCGTTCCATACGACGCGATCGTTCACCGCATACAGCCGGCACGGGCCGGCGCCCTGCTTGGCGCAGTTGTCGAGCGCGAGCGCCATCGGATCGTCGCCGCCTTCGGCCCACGACCATGCGCCTTCGGACGACACCGCGAACGCGCGGCTCGGATGCTGGTTCAGGAAGCGGCGATAGCCTTCGCGGCCCGCTTCGTCGACATAGGGCACCGCGTCGACGGCGTCGATCGACGCGTAGCCGGTCGCCTTCGGTTCATGCGGGCTCGCGACCGCATAGCGCACGGCGGTCGGCAGATTCAGTTCCGCGAGGAACGCATGCACGGCCGGCCACCAGACGGGCACGCCGTCGCGATCGACGATCAGCCGGTGCGCATCGTCCTTGTAGCGGCCGAAATCGATGAACTGCGCCTGCGTGCCGTGCGCCACGTATGCATCGTGCATTTGCGACACGAGCGCGGGCGTCCATACCGAATCGTTGTCGCCGTACAGCCAGAGCGAGCGCACGGCCGTGTGCGCGCCGTACTGATCGAACGCGTCGACGAGGTTCTTCTGCCAGCCGTCGCAGAGATCCTGGCGCAGCCCGCCGGAGAAGTTGATGATGCCGCGCACACCGGGCGCCGCTTCGGTGCCGTACGCGACCGACACGAGGCCGCCGTGCGACGTGCCCGCGACGACGATGCGCGATGCGTCGACGTACGACTGCTGCGACATGTAGCGGATCGTCGCGGCGACGTCGGCGGCCTGCGCGAGGCCGTTTTTCTCGACGTTGCAGCCTTCCTGCCGATAGGTGCCGCCGGAGCCGGCAAAGCCCTGGCGGTTCGGCGCGATCACCGCATAGCCGCGGCGCACGAATTCGCGCGCGAACGCGAGCGGGCGGCTGCGCGGCTGCTGATGGAGATCGCCGGTGTTCTTGCCGTGATTGAAGACGACGAGCGGGAACGGGCCGGGGCCGTCCGGCTTGAACAGCGTCGCTTCGAGCGTGACGGTGCCCGACGCGTCGGCCGGGATGCGCAGAATGCGCTCGTTGAGATCGGCCGCGACCTGCGGCAGGCCCGAGTCGCCGTAATCGAAGCGCTCGGCATGGGCGAGCGACTTGCCGGCCGCGCCCGCATCGGCATTTGCGTTCGGCAGCGTACCGGCCTGAGCGGCCGACAGCGCGCACGCCGCCATCCATCCCACCACTACCTTGCTGAACGCCATTCGTAAGCCCTGCCATGCAACAGACCCGATCGAAGGCCATCCTAGCCCGACAAATTCAGGTTGTGCAATGCAGGAATTACCCGGCGTCTGACACAGCAAGTATTTGTCAGCGCTCGCTTACATCGCCGTCGACATAGCGCCAGAAACCGTGTTCGTCGCGCGTGAAGCGGCTCGTCTCGTGCAGCCGGTACGCGCGGCCGCCCACCTTGTAGCGGGCCACGAATTCGACCTCGGCATGCGTTTCGTCGAGCGTCGCGTGGCGTTTGATCGCGAGCCCGAGCCAGCGCGGCGCGTCGGGCGCGTCGGGGTCGATGTCGAGATCCGGCGGGCAAGTGCGCGCGTCCCAGGTCGCGCGCAGGTAGTCGACGGCGCCGAGCACGTAGGCGGTATACCGCGAACGCATCAACTCGAGTGCGCTCGGCGCGGGCGCGCCGCCGTCGATGAAGCGGCCGCAGCAGTCCGCATAGCGCGGCGGCGTGGCTTTGCCGCCCGTCGCGGGGGACGCGCCGCCGCACGGGCAGGCATCAGGTCGGTTCGGAATCATGCGTAACAGGAATTAACGACGAAGCGTTGTGAACGGCGCTCACCAGCTCAGCTCTACGCCGTCGTACTGGAAGAATCGGCCGTTCGACTGCGAGACGTCGGCGCCGGCCTCGGCAATGACGCGGCGCATGCCCGTCACGCTCGTCGCCGGATCGATTGCGGCCTGCGCGCCGCCCATGTCGGTGCGCACCCAGCCCGGGTGCAGCGAAATGCAGGCGGCATGGCGCGTCTGCAGCGACGCGATGCGCAGCACGTCGTTCAGTGCGGCCTTGCTCGCGCGATAGAGCCAGCCGGTCGTGCCGGTCGCCTCCGAGATGCTGCCCATCCGGCTCGACACGACGGCGAGTACGCCGCGCGCGTCCTCGACGAGCGGCAGCAGGATCGGCAGCAATTGCATCGGCCCGCGCACGTTCGTATGCATGACCGTATCGAAATCGTCGGAGGCGATCGTCTCGACGCCTTCGGTGCGCGGCCCGTAGATGCCCGATACGACGACGGCCACATCGAGCCGTTCGCCGTCGAGCTGCCAGCCGAGCGCGGCGATCTGCTCGGGCTGCGTGATGTCGAGCGCATGCGCGTGCGCGCCGAGCGCGCGCAGCGCTGCGAGCGACGCGTCGTCGCGCGCCGTCGCGATCACGTTCCAGCCGTCGCGCCGGTATTGCCGGACGAACTCGCGGCCGAGGCCGCGCGATGCGCCGACGATCAGTACGGTTTTCATGTTCGCCGCTCCTTTTACGGTGCGATGCCGGCGCGTCGCGGGACGATCGCGGCGCGCGACGCGATGGGTGCGTCGCGACGCGCGCGTTCGGCGCTCAGCAGTTGCCGTCGCCGTGCTTCAGCGTATCGGCGACCGACTGCGCGACCGCATCGAGCCGCGCGGCGTCGGCCGCGATGATGTCGTTGTCCGGCGCGTGTTCGCCGCGCGCGGTCAGCGACGCGACGCAGCGCCGATACGTCTCCTCGAGCGAATCGAAGTTCGACACGGCCATCCCGAGGTTGCGCATCCGGCCGTCGTGCACGCCGTACACGAGTGCATGCACGGTCAGCGACTGGCCGCGCGCCCATGCGTCGTTGACGATCGTCGTGCGGCAGACGTTGACGACCTGCTCGATCGCGTTCAGCTCGATCAGGCGGCGATAGCGCGCTTCGCCGACCGGCCATTCGTCGAGCAGCGCCGCGTGGCGCTCGCGCACGTCCTGCACGTGGTGCAGCCAGTTGTCGGCGAGGCCGACGCGGCGGTTGTGCAGCGCCGCGTTCACGCCCGAGCAGCCGTAGTGGCCGACCACCATGATGTGCTTCACGCGCAGGATGTCGACCGCGAACTGGATCACCGACAGGCAGTTCAGGTCGGTGTGGACGACGACGTTCGCGATGTTGCGGTGGACGAACACTTCGCCCGGCGGCAGGCCGATGATCTGGTTCGCCGGCACGCGCGAGTCGGAACAGCCGATCCACAGGTACTCCGGCGCCTGCTGATCGGCGAGGCGCGCGAAGAACTGCGGATCGTCGGCGAGTTGGCGCTTGACCCAGGCGTCGTTGTTGTCGAACAGGTGGGAGAGCGGGTGATCTTGGGTATTCATCGTGGTGGTGTCCGTCATCGTGAATCGTTCGATATCGGTTCGGGTGAAACACATCAGGCCGCACGCTGCGCGCCACGCGCCGGCACACGCTCGTCCGTCGCGCCGAAGCGCTCCGGATAGCGTACGCAGAAGCGCAGCGACGCATCGTACGGAAAGAAATCGGGCAGTTCGCCCTGCAGCAGCTTGTCCTTGCTCGCCTGCCACAGCGCCGGATCGAAGAAGTCGGCGTGATGCTTGAGAAACGCGGCGCGCACGCGCGGATCGCCGAGCAGGAACGGACCGTAAGTCTCGGGAAAGATATCGTGCGGGCCGACGGTATACCACGGTTCGCCGGACAGCTCGTCTTCTTCGTTGCGCGGCGGCGGCACGCGGCGCACGTTGCAGTCGGTCAGGTACTCGATCTCGTCGTAGTCGTAGAACACGACGCGGCCGTGGCGCGTGACGCCGAAATTCTTGTACAGCATGTCGCCGGGGAAGATGTTGGCCTTCATCAACTCCTTTACCGCGTTGCCGTATTCCTTCACGCCGTGCTCGACTTCCGCGTCGGTGCCGTTCTGCAAATAGAGGTTCAGCGGCGTCATCCGGCGCTCGATGTACAGATGCTTGATCACGAGATTGTCGCCCTCGTACTCGAGCAGCGACGGGACTTCCTTCTCGAGTTCGCGCACCAGCGCGTGATCGAGCCGCGCGAGCGGCAGCGCGACGCTCGAATATTCGAGCGTGTCGGCCATGCGTCCGAGCCGGTCGTGGCGCTTCACGAGCAGATACTTCTCCATGATCTGCCGGCGCGTCGTTTCCTTCGGCGGCGGGAAGTGATCCTTGATGATCTTGAACACATACGGGAACGACGGCAGCGTGAACACGAGCATCACGAGGCCCTTGATCCCCGGCGCGACGATGAAGCGGTCGCTCGAATGCGACAGGTGATGCAGCAGGTCGCGGTAGAACAGGTTCTTGCCCTGCTTCTGCAGCCCGACCGACGTGTAGATCTCGGCCTTCGGCTTGCCAGGCATGATCGTGCAGAGGAAATCGACGTACGCGGACGGCACGTCCATGTCGACGAGGAAGTACGAGTGCGAGAAGCTGAAGATGATCTGCAGCAGGTCGCGGCGCAGCAGCACGGTGTCGAGCGCGAGCAGCCCGGGCCGCACGTGGCGGATCGGCACCGCGAACGGCAGCACGCGATCGGCGTTGATGATGCGGCCGACGATATACGCGCTCTTGTTGCGGAAGAACAGCGACGACAGCACGTGGATCTGGAAATTCGGCGCTTCGTCGAAGCGGCCGAATTCGTCGTGGATCGCCTGCATCACGCACGCGATGTCGCGCGCGAGATCCTCGAACGGCGGCTCGAGCTGGAAGTTCGTGACGATCCGTTCGAGCGTGACCGCCAGCCCGTCGGTGCCCGGATAGTACGCGCGATACGTCGGCTTCGCGGCCGGCTCGTCGTTCTCGAGGTATTCGGTCGAGATCGCCGGGCGCACGAAGATGAAGTCGTTGTTGAAATACGACCGGTGCAGGATCTTGCAGCACACCGAATTGAAGAAGGTTTCCGCGCACTCGGGCTGGCGGTGCGACGTCAGCAGACCGATGTAATGGAGCTTGATCTGCTGCCAGACTTCGTCGTCGATGCTCTCCGCGTCGTATTCGTCCTGCAGCACCTCGACGCACTCCTGCACGCGCTCGTCGTACGACGTGATCCGCTCGCGCGCGAGCCGCTGCAGCCCATGCCAGTCGGCGCGCTCGAACAGCGCCTTCGCTTCGACGGCCGCTTCGCGGAAGATCCGGTAGTGGCGGTCGAAGTACTCGAGCATCGACTGTGCGACGTCGAAGCCGATCTGCGACGACAGCAGTTTGGGGAAGTGATTCATTGCGTGCAGGCTCGCTCAAAAGGGGCGGGGGACTGTTCGCTCCAGGCGCCATTTTAGCGCCCAAGTCGCCGTTTCCATGACACCCGGCGCGGCACGCCCGCGTGCGCGAATCGGCATGTTGGCGGCCGTTCGGCGCCGTTCGGAGCATCTTCGCGCAATGATGCCGCTACTGAGCCGATTCCGGCACGAACTTTTTTCGTGCGTCGGCGCCGCGCCCGCTACGGGTTTTGCGCCGCAGCGATAGAATCGACGCAACGCCCGCGGCGGCTTGGCCGTCCGCGCTTCGCACCGACATAACGACGAGACGCCCCACCGATGAACGCACTGGAACACCAACTCGACTATCCGTTCGCCGACACGCTGCCCGCCGCGGGCGACACGTTCGAGGTCGCGCCCGGCGTGCGCTGGCTGCGCATGCCGCTGCCGTTTTCGCTCGATCACATCAACCTGTGGCTGCTGCGCGACGAGATCGACGGGCAGGCGGGCTGGACCGTGGTCGACTGCGGGATCGCATCGGACGCGATCCGCACGCATTGGGAACAGATCTTCGACGCGCACCTCGACGGCCTGCCGGTGCTGCGCGTGATCGTCACGCACTGCCATCCCGATCACTTCGGTCTCGCGAACTGGCTCTGCGAAGGCGGCGACAAGCGGCGCTGGAATGTGCGGCTATGGATGACGCTCGGCGAATACATGTTCGGCTGCCTGATGGCGGCCGGCAACGGATCGAACGCAGGCGGCGCGGCTGCGGCCGACCATTTCGCGCGCCACGGGCTGACGGACGCCGCGTCGCTCGACAAGCTGCGCAACCGCCGCAGCTATTACTCGGACCTCGTGCCTGCCGTGCCGCCGCGCTACCGGCGCCTGCGCGACGGCGACGCCGTGACGATCGGCACGCGCACGTGGCGCGTCGTGACCGGCTACGGCCATTCGCCTGAACATTGCGCGCTGCACAGCGAAGCGGACGGCGTGCTGATTTCGGGCGACATGGTGCTGCCGCGGATCTCGACGAACGTGTCGGTGTTCGATCTGGAGCCGGAAGCGAACCCGCTCGCGCTCTATCTGCAGTCGCTCGGCCGCTACGAGACGATGGCGCCCGACACGCTCGTGCTGCCGTCGCACGGCAAGCCGTTTCGCGGCGTGCGCACGCGCATCGCGCAGCTGCGCGCGCATCACGACGCGCGGCTCGACGAAGTGCGCGTCGCGTGCGCGGAACGGCCGATGAGCGCGGCCGACATCGTGCCGATCATGTTCCGCCGCCGCGAGCTCGATATCCATCAGATGACGTTCGCGCTCGGCGAAGCGATCGCCCATCTGAACCTGCTGTGGCTGGCCGGCGAACTCGTACGCGAGCAGGGCGACGACGGCGTGCTGCGGTTCCGCATCGCGCGCTGAGCGAGCGCGCTTCTCGCCTCACGCGTGCACGGGCTGCATCGCGCCGCAGCGGCGCGAGCCGCTGCCCGCGCGTGCCGCGGCGTTACTGCACCGCGACCGTCGCGAAGTTCTGCCGTCCGAACGGACTCACGCGATAGCCGCTGACGTTCGCGCGCGTGAGGGCGGCGGCGGTCGGATAGCCGAGGGGAATCCACAGCGCCTGGTCGTGAATGATCTTCTGCGCGGATTCGTACAGTTTCGTGCGCTTGCCCTGATCGGCCGTCGCCTTGCCCTCGGCGATCAGCTTGTCGAGCTGCGCATCGCAGAAGCGCGCGAAGTTGATGCCCGACTTCACCGCGTTGCAGCTGAACAGCGGCGTCAGATAGTTGTCCGGATCGCCGTTGTCGCCGGCCCAGCCCATGAACAGCATGTCATGCTGGCCGAGCTTCGCCTGCTTGATCAGTTCGCCCCATTCGATGACCTTCACGTCGGCCTTCACGCCGATCTTCGCGAGGTCGGCCTGCAGCAGCTCGGCGCCCGCCTTCGGGTTCGGGTTCAGCACGCTGCCGGTCGGACGCGTCCAGATCGTCGTCGAGAAGCCGTTCGGGAAGCCGGCCTGCGCGAGCAGCTGCTTCGCCTTCGCCGGATCGTACGGATACGGCGCGACGTCCTTCGCGTAGCTCCACGTGTTCGGCGGATACGGGTTGTTGGCGGCCGTCGCGGTGTTGTCGAACACGACCTTCAGGTAGGTCGCGCGATCGAACGCGAGGTTCAGCGCTTCGCGCACCTTCGCGTTGTCGAGCGGCTTCTTCTGCGTGTTCAGCGCGACGAACGCCGTCATGAACGCGGGCGTCTGCACGACCTTCAGCGCGCTTTCGCCCTTCGCGGCAAGCACGTCCTGCGGCTTCGGCGACAGCGCGATCTGGCATTCGCCGGCCTTCAGCTTCTGCAGGCGAACCGACGGATCGGGCGTGATCGCGTAAATCAGCCGGTCGACCTTCGGCTTTGCGCCCCAGTACGACGGATTCACGTCGTAGCGGATCAGCGCGTCCTTCGTGTAGCTCTTCAGCACGAACGGGCCGGTGCCGATCGGCTTCGCGTTCAGGTCGATCTGCTTGCCGGCCTTCAGCAGCTGGTCCGCGTATTCGGCCGAGTAGATCGACGCGAAGCCCATCGTCAGGATCGGCACGAAGGTCGCGTTCGGTTCGTTCAGCACGAACTTCACCGTGAGATCGTCGACCTTCGAGACCGACTTCACGAGCTTCGCGAGCCCCATCGACTGCGCGTGCGGGAAGCCGCTCGCGCCGGCGACCTTGTGCCACGGATTCGCGTCGTCGAGCATCCGGCTGAACGTGAACACGACATCGTCGGCGTTGAGCGGGCGGCTCGGCTTGAAGTAGTCGGTCGTCTGGAACGCAACGTTCGGACGCAGATGGAACGTGTACGTGAGGCCGTCCGCGCTCGCTTCCCACTTGTCGGCGAGCGCCGGCGCGACCTTCTTCGCGGCTTCGTCGTACGACACGAGCGTGTTGAAGATCACGTCGGCCGACGCATTCGTCGTGACGAGCGAGTTGTACTGGACGACGTCGAAGCCGTCCGGGCTCGACTCGGTGCAGACGGTGAGCGGCTTGGCCGCGACGAGGCCGGGGGCGGCGAGTGCGGCGGCGACGGCGGCCGCGGCGAACAGCTTGACCTGCATGGAATCTCCCTCGTGACTTGTGCGTTCTGCGGATGACGAATGGCCGGCGCGCGATCACGGCGGCGGGCCGGCGCGGCTGCCGGATAGCATACCGTCAAAGCGCGCGCGGCGTGAAAAAAGGCGACCGAACGCGGCGAATTGGCGGGAATACGGCTGCGTTGGCGCCGGAACGGCTGCCGGGGCGGCGAAAGAGCGGTGGGTAGCGGTGCGGACAGCGGAGCGAGTAGCGGCGGTGCAGGGCCGTTGCGAACAGCGGAAAAGCGATCACACGGCAGTGCGGTGAGATGCGATTCGGCAGGAGGAAGGCGAGCGTGAGCTGCAACAGCACCGTTGCACGCCCGCGTTCGACGCGCGTTGGTCAACGGCGCGCACGCCGAGCGGCGGGGAAAGTCAGTGCGCGCGGGCTCTCGGCTTGCGCGGCGCCTTTTCGAACAGACGGTCGTACAGCCAGCGCGGCAGCACGTGCAGCACCTTCGCGACGACGCCCATCTGCCACGGAATCACGCGGAACGCGTGCTTGCGCGCGATCGCGCGGGCCGCTTGGGCGGCGAACCGGTCGGCGTCCATCAGGAACGGCATCGGGTAAGGGTTGTGCTCGGTCATTGGCGTGCGGATGTAGCCGGGCGCGATCGTCACGACCGCGACACCGGCCGGGCGCAGTTCCACGCGTAGTGCCTCGAGATACTTGATCGCCGCCGATTTCGACGCGCTGTACGCACCGGAGCCGGGCAGCCCGCGCACGCCGGCAACGCTCGCGACGCCGACCAGCGTGCCGTGGCGCGCGGCCGTCATCGGACCGACGAACGGCTCGAACGTCGCGACCATGCCGTAGTAGTTGATGTCCATCACGTCGCGGAACGCGGCGAGATCGCCCTGGCCCGTCACCGCGCCCTGGCTGATGCCGGCGTTCGCGATCACGACGTCCGGGCAGCCGTGCGCGGCGATGAACGACGCGGCCGCGGCGGCGAGCGCGTCGGCATCGCGCACGTCGGCGCGGTAGACGGAAACGGAGAGTTTCGGAAAGCGTCGCGCGAACGCATCGAGTGCGTCGGTGCGTCGCGCGACGAGGGCGAGGACGGCGCCCTGGCGGGCGTATTCCTCGGCCATTGCGAGGCCGAGGCCGCTCGACGCGCCGGTGATGAAGACCTTCAGCGGAGTAGTCATGCCGGCGCGCGGGCGGGGATCAGAGCTTCTTGTCCTGAACCTGCTTCACGAGGAAGTCGAGCACCTGCGCGGTACCCGGGATGCTGTTCGTGTAGGCGGGGCCCGTCTTGTACTTGCCCTGGACGACGATCGTCGGCACGCCGTCGATCGCGTAGTTCTTCAGCAGCTCGGCCGACTGCTTGACCTGGCCTTGCACGCTGAACGAGTTGTACGCATCCATGAACTGCTTCTTGTCGACGCCCTGCGTCGCGAGGAAGTCGGCCTGTGCCTGCGGCGTCAGCAGATAGTTCTTCTGCTTGTGGATCGCGTTGAAGATCGCCGGCGTGACCTTCTCGGCGATGCCGAGCGCGGACACCGCGTAATAGAGCCGCGAGTGCGGCACGAAATCGTCGCGGAACGCGACCGGCACGCGCTTGAACTCGATGTTGCCGCCTTGCTTCTTCACCCACGCTTCGATCGTCGGCTCGAACTCGTAGCAGTGCGGGCAGCCGTACCAGAAGAACTCGATCACTTCGACCTTGCCGGCCGGCGCGGACACCGGCTGCGGCGACTTCATCACCTCGAAGTCCTTGCCGGCGACGGGCGCCGCCGGCGACGCCTGCGCGAAGCCGGCCGCGAGGCCCAGGGACAGAAGAAGCGTGCTAAGCAGTTTTTTCATGTTGTGTACGTCGAATCGGTTGTTCGGGTTACGAAACGTAACGGGTTCTGCGTGGGCGCGGCCGGATGCTTACTGCTTCGTGAAACGGATCACTGCCGTGTCGACACCAGCGTCGGACAGGCGCTGACGGGCCGAGTTCATATCCTCGAACTTCGAGAACGGGCCGACACGCACGCGGAAATACGTGACGCCGCTCACGTCGCGCTTCGACACCTTCGATTCGAAGCCCTGGAAGCCGAGACGCGCACGCTGCTGCTCGGCGTCGCTTTCGGTCTTGTAAGCGCCGACCTGCAGGAAGTAGCCCGTGTTCGCATCGTTCGCGGTCGGCGGCTTGGCTGCAGCGGTGGTCGACGATGTCGACGAAGTCGGCTTCGCCGTGTTCGCCGCCTGCTGTTGCTGCTGCTGTTGCTTCTGCGCGGCGGCCTGCTGCTGCGCCTGCTTTTGTGCGGCGAAACGTCCGAGGTCGTCGTCGGCCGCGGGCGGCTGCGGCTTCTTCGGCGGCGGATTGTCGGCGGTCTTCGGCGGGACCGCGACACCGTTGTTCGACCCGTTGTTCGACGCCGTCGTGCCGCTCGAACCGGTGCTGCCGGTGTTGCCCGACGGCGGCACTTCGACGATCTGCGGCTCGGGCAGCAACCCGCCTTGCGTCTGGTTCGCGGCCTGGCCCGGCGCGGTGTTCGGCGGTGCCGGCTGCGCGGCTTGCGGCACCGGCTGGCCGGGCGTCTTGCCTTGCAGCGCGCGGTTCGGATCGAACGGCTGCGCCTGGCTCGCGCCGTTGTCGGCGGGCGGCGGCGCGACCTTCGACACGAACGGCGACGGCGAACGCGTGATATAGAGCGCCACCACCACGGCGATCGCGAGGCCGACGATCAGGCCCAGCACGATGCCCAGAAATGTTCCTCCGGCTTGTTTCGATTGCTTCGACGTGCGGCGTGGTTGTGCCATTGCTTGAGTCACCTGCAAAAAGAATCGTGAAAAGGTCGCGGCACGCACACCTGCGCACGCGTGCCTGCCGGAGGCACGCATGCGGCGCGTGCGCGCCGCGGGCGCTGCCGCGGCCGTTCGCCGGCCGCGTCGGGCCGCTTACATCTTGGCGGGCGCGGACACGCCGAGCATCGCCAGCCCGTTCTCGAGCACCTGCCGCGTGGCCGCGAGCAGCGCGGCGCGCGCGTTGCGCGGCGCTTCGTCGTCGACCAGCACGCGCTCCGCATTGTAGAACGAGTGGAATTCGCCAGCGAGATCGCGCAGGTAGAACGCGACCGCATGCGGCGCGAGCTCGTTCGCCGCGTGCGTGAGCATGTCCGGATACTCGGCGAGCTTCTGCATCAGCGACGCGGCCTGCGGGCTCGTGAGCTGCGACAGGTCCGCCTGCGGCAGTTGCGCGAGCTCGCCGTTGTAGCGCGACTTCCACTCGTTGAGCACCGAGCAGATCCGCGCATGCGCGTACTGCACGTAGTAGACCGGGTTTTCGTCGTTCTGTTTCAGCGCGAGATCGATGTCGAACACGAACTCGGTATCGGCCTTGCGCGAGATCAGGAAGAAGCGCACCGCGTCGCGGCCGCGCGTGATGGTCGCTTCGTCGATCAGATCGGGCGCCGCCTCCTGGCCCGGCGCCGCGCCGCCCGACCATTCGATCAGGTCGCGCACCGTCACGTAGCTGCCCGCGCGCTTCGAGATCTTCACTTCCTGGCCGTCGCGCATCACGGTGACCATCTTGTGCAGCACGTAGTCGGGGTAGCCCTTCGGGATGCCGATGTGCAGCCCCTGCAGGCCGGCGCGCACGCGCGCGATCGTGCCGTGGTGGTCGGAGCCCTGGATGTTGATGACCTTCGTGAAGCCGCGCTCCCACTTCGTCACGTGATACGCGACGTCCGGCACGAAGTACGTATACGTGCCGTCGGACTTGCGCATCACGCGGTCCTTGTCGTCGCCTTCGTCGGTCGTGCGCAGCCACAGCGCGCCGTCCTGCTCGTAGGTCATGCCGGCCTTGATCAGCGCGTCGACCGTCTTCTCGACGCGGCCCTCGCTGTACAGCGACGACTCGAGGTAGTACTGGTCGAACTTCACGCCGAACGCCTGCAGATCCATGTCCTGCTCGCGGCGCAGATACGCGACCGCGAACTTGCGGATCGCGTCGAGATCGTCGACGTCGCCCGCGCCCTTCACGGGCTCGCCGTCCTTCGCGGCGACCGTCTCGCCGTTCATGTAGTCGCGCGCGATGTCGGCGATGTATTCGCCGTTGTAGGCGGCTTCCGGCCAGCCGGCGTCGCCGGGCTTCAGCCCGCGCGCGCGCGCCTGCGTCGAGATCGCGAGGTTGCCGATCTGCACGCCCGCGTCGTTGTAGTAGAACTCGCGGTGCACCGCATAGCCCTGGCTCGCGATCACGTTCGCGAGCGCATCGCCGAGCGCCGCCTGACGGCCGTGGCCGACGTGCAGCGGGCCGGTCGGGTTCGCCGACACGAATTCGAGCAGCACGCGCTTGCCCTTTTCGCGATCCGACGTGCCGAACGCGCGGCCCTGCTCGAGCACCGCGCCGATCACGGCCTGCTTGGCCGCGGCGCTGAGCCGCAGGTTGATGAAGCCGGGACCGGCGATCTCGGCGCTCTCGACGAGGCCTTGCGCGCCCGGCTGGGCGGTGAGCGCCGCGACGATTTTCTCGGCGAGCTGGCGCGGATTCGTGCCGAGCGGCTTCGCGAGCTGCATCGCGACGTTGCATGCGACGTCGCCGTGCGCGGCAACCTTCGGTCGCTCGAGCGTGATCGCGGGGGCGACGAACGCGACGCCGGCGTTTGCCGCGTCGGCGCCTTTCAGCGCGTGTGCGACCTGCTGAACGCTATCCGCGAGCAGGGCTTCGAGGGTCTGTTTTTGTGCTGGCAGCATGCTGATAGGAGGCTTCGTTGGTGGCGGACGGCCGGGCCGGCCCGCCGGCGCGCCGCAGCGGCGCGCGTTTCAGGGATCGCAGAATTTTAACAGGTGCTAATATGCCGCTCAGGCGCCCCGCGTCCGCGAGGCCGGACGCCGGTCTGCCGGCGTTCCGCAACGCGCGCCCCGCAGGCACAACAAGATGAAAAGGGAATTGTCATGATTACGTTCAAGAGCAAGGCGGCACAGGATCTCGACGTGCTGAAGGATTTCGCCGTGTATGTGCTGGGCCTCGTCGGCAAGCAACTCGGCGAACGCGGCGTGATTACGCACGACGAACTCGATCATGCGATCGCGAAGCTGGAAGACGCGGTCGCGCAGGCGAAGCAGGAGCGCGCCGAGCACGCCGGCCATTTCCATGAAGACGACGCCGACCACGCGCACCACGAAGTGCCGCCGAGCCTCGCGCAGCGCGTCGCGCCGTTCCTCGCGATGCTGCGCGAAGCGAAGGCCGCTCAGGCCGACGTGCACTGGGGCTTCTGAGCGCCACTGCGACCGCCGCCGTCCGCACAAGCCGCAACGAAGCAAAAAGCCCGCGTTCGCGCGGGCTTTTTTTGTCTGACGAAACGGCCGCGGGCGCGCGGCCGCATTCAGAGCTGCGGCGCGAGCGCGCGGCGCGCGTCGTCGAGCGACAGCGCCATCCGGCGCGCGTAGTCCTCGAGCTGATCCTGACCGATTTTCCCGACCGAGAAGTAGCGGCTGTCCGGATGCGCGAGATAGAAACCCGACACGCTCGCGGCCGGCAGCATCGCGAGCGAATCGGTGACGCTCATGCCGATCTCGTCCGCGTGCAGCGCGGTGAACATGTCGCGTTTGACGAGGTGGTCCGGGCATGCCGGATAGCCGGGCGCGGGGCGGATGCCCGTGTACTTTTCGGCGATCAGTGCGTCGTTGTCGAGCGTCTCGTCGCTCGCATAGCCCCACAGCTCGCGGCGCACGCGCGCGTGCATCGCTTCGGCGAACGCTTCCGCGAAGCGGTCCGCGAGCGCCTTCAGCATGATCGCGCTGTAGTCGTCGTGATCGGCTTCGAACTGCTTTTCCTTCGCATCGACACCGAGGCCGGCCGTCACCGCGAACATCCCGATGTAGTCGGCGACGCCCGATTCCTTCGGCGCGATGAAGTCGGCGAGCGAGCGGTTCGGCCGCATCACGCCGTCGACGACGGGACGCACGCTCTGCTGGCGCAGGTTGCGCCACGTGAGCAGCACGTCGGTGCGCGATTCGTCGGTGTAGATCTCGATGTCGTCGTCGTTGACGCTATTCGCCGGCAGCAGCGCGATCACGCCGTTCGCGGTCAGCCAGCGACCCTGGATCAGCCGCGCGAGCATCGACTTCGCGTCGGAGAACACGCGGCGCGCCGATTCGCCGACGATCTCGTCGTTCAGGATCGCCGGGTACGGGCCCGCGAGATCCCAGGTCTGGAAGAACGGACCCCAGTCGATGAAGTTCGCGAGTTCGTTCAGGTCGTAGTTCCTGAATACGCGGCGGCCGATGAACTTCGGCTTCACCGGCGTGTAGTTCGCCCAGTCGATCTTCGTCTTGTTCGCGCGCGCCTCTGCGAGCGTCACCATCGGCTGCGCCTTGCGGTTCGCGTGCTGATCGCGGATCCGCTCGTAGTCGGCCTTCAGCTCGTCGAGGTACTTGGCCGCGCCTTCGTCGGACAGCAGGCTCGATGCGACCGACACCGAGCGCGACGCATCGGGCACGTAGACGACCGGGCCCTCGTAGTTCGGCGCGATCTTCACGGCCGTGTGCACGCGCGACGTCGTCGCGCCGCCGATCAGCAGCGGAATCTTCTTCACGCGGAAATAGTCGTCGCGCTGCATTTCGGAGGCAACGTAGGCCATTTCCTCGAGGCTCGGCGTGATCAGGCCGGACAGCCCGATGATGTCCGCGCCTTCGACCTTCGCCTTCGCGAGGATCTCGTTGCACGGCACCATCACGCCCATGTTGACGACTTCGAAGTTGTTGCACTGGAGCACGACCGACACGATGTTCTTGCCGATGTCGTGCACGTCGCCCTTGACGGTCGCGATCACGATCTTGCCCTTCGCGCGCACGTCGCCGCCCGCTTCCGCGAGCAGCCGCTTTTCTTCCTCGATGAACGGGATCAGATGGGCGACCGCCTGCTTCATCACGCGCGCGGACTTCACGACCTGCGGCAGGAACATCTTGCCCTGGCCGAACAGGTCGCCGACGATGTTCATGCCGTCCATCAGCGGCCCCTCGATCACGTTGATCGGGCGGCCGCCGGCCGCGGCGATCTTCACGCGCGCTTCCTCGGTATCCTCGACGATGAAGTTCGTGATGCCGTGCACGAGCGCGTGCGCGAGCCGCTTCTCGACCGGCTGGTTGCGCCACTCGAGGTTCTCTTCCTTCTTCGCGGCGCCGGTCTTGAACTTGTCGGCGATCTCGAGCAGCCGGTCGGTGGAGTCGGGGCGGCGGTTCAGGATCACGTCCTCGACGCGCTCGCGCAGCTCCGGATCGAGATCCGCATACACGCCGAGCTGGCCCGCGTTGACGATCCCCATGTCCATCCCGGCCTGGATCGCGTGGTAGAGGAACACCGTGTGGATCGCCTCGCGCACCGGATCGTTGCCGCGGAACGAGAACGACACGTTCGAGACGCCGCCGCTCACCTTCGCGTACGGCAGGTTCTGCTTGATCCAGCGCGTCGCTTCGATGAAGTCGACCGCGTAGTTGTTGTGCTCCTCGATGCCGGTCGCGACCGCGAAGATGTTCGGATCGAAGATGATGTCCTCGGGCGGAAAGCCGCAGCGGTTCACGAGCACGTCGTACGAACGCCGGCAGATCTCGGTCTTGCGCGCGAACGTGTCGGCCTGGCCCTGCTCGTCGAATGCCATCACGACGGCCGCCGCGCCGTAGCGGCGGATCAGCTTCGCGTGATGGACGAACGCGTCCTCGCCTTCCTTCAGCGAGATCGAGTTCACGATCGCCTTGCCCTGCACGCACTTGAGACCGGCCTCGATCACGTCCCACTTCGACGAGTCGATCATGATCGGCACGCGCGCGATGTCCGGCTCCGACGCGATCAGGTTCAGGAAGCGCACCATCGCCGCCTTCGAATCGAGCATCGCCTCGTCCATGTTGACGTCGATCACCTGCGCGCCGTTTTCGACCTGCTGGCGCGCGACCGCGAGCGCCTCGTCGAACTGGCCGTTGAGGATCATCCGGGCGAACGCCTTCGAGCCGGTGACGTTGGTGCGTTCGCCGACGTTGATGAAGAGCGTTCCGGACGTGACGTTGAACGGCTCGAGGCCGGCAAGGCGCATCGTGTGATCGGTCATGGCGGTGCGAATTCGTGTAATGAGGGGCGTGCTTCGGGCAGTCGGATCAGGCGGCTTCGCTGTACTGGCTCGGCCAGCGGCGCGGCTTCACGTCGGCGAGCGCCTTTGCGATCTCGGCGATGTGCTCGGGCGTCGTGCCGCAGCAGCCGCCGGCGAGGTTCACGAGGCCGGCTTGCGCGAACTCGCGCAGCAGCCCCGACGTGACGTCGGGCGTCTCGTCGAAGCCGGTTTCGGCCATCGGGTTCGGCAGGCCCGCGTTCGGATAGCACGAGACGAACGTGTCGCAGAGCTTCGCGAGCTCGGCGATGTACGGGCGCATCAGCGCCGCGCCGAGTGCGCAGTTCAGGCCGAACGTGAGCGGCTTCGCGTGGCGCAGCGAATTCCAGAACGCCTCGACGGTCTGGCCCGACAGGATGCGGCCCGACGCGTCGGTCACGGTGCCCGAGATCATGATCGGCAGACGCTCGCCGGTGTCCTCGAACAGCTGGTCGAGCGCAAACAGCGCGGCCTTCGCGTTCAGCGTGTCGAAGATCGTCTCGACGAGGAACAGATCGACGCCGCCGTCGAGCAGCGCCTTCGCCTGCATGTAGTACGCGTCGCGCAGCTCGTCGAACGTCACGTTGCGCGCGCCCGGATCGTTGACGTCGGGCGAGATGCTCGCCGTCTTCGGCGTCGGCCCGATCGCGCCGGCGACGAAGCGCGGCTTGTCGGGCGTCGCGTACTGCGCGGCCGACGCGCGCGCGAGCTTCGCCGATTCGACGTTCATCTCGACGACGAGGTCTTCCATCCCGTAGTCGGCCTGCGCGACCGTCGTCGCGCCGAACGTATTGGTTTCGACGATGTCGGCGCCCGCCGCGAAGTACTGGTCGTGGATCTCGCGGATCACCTGCGGCTGCGTGATCGACAGCAGCTCGTTATTGCCCTTCACGTCGCGCGGGAAATCCTTGAAGCGCTCGCCGCGATACGCGGCTTCGTCGAGCTTGTAGCGCTGGATCATCGTGCCCATCGCGCCGTCGAGGATCAGGATCCGCGATTTCAGCAGCGCGGGCAGTTCGGCGCCGCGCGTGTAGGACGCGTCGAGCGGGGCGGCGGAAGCGGCGGTAGGAGTCGCGGACATGGCGAAAGAGCGGCGAAGACGGGAAACCGACATTGTAGCCGGTGCGCCGCGCGGCCGCCCGGCCTCGCGCGGCGCGGCGCGGCCCGCGATGCGTGGCG
>NZ_KV786766.1:0-756 GCF_001806955.1 Burkholderia sp. HMSC10F09 | reverse complement strand
TCCTTGTAGCCGAGCCCCGAATCCTTCACGCCGCCGAACGGCGTCAGTTCGAGCCGATAACCCGGCACCTCGCGCACGTTCACGCTGCCCACCTCGAGTTCGGTGATGAAACGCGTGATGTAGTCGAAGCGGTTGGTGCAGATCGACGACGACAACGCATAGTCGGTGCTGTTCGACATCCGGATCGCTTCGTCGATGTCGCGAAAGCGCATGATCGGCGACACGGGCCCGAACGTTTCGTACTTCACGAGCGGCATGTCGGGCGTTACGCGATCGACGACCGTCGGCGAATAGAGCGCGCCGTCGCGTACATTGCCGACCAGCAGCCGCGCGCCGCGCGCGATCGCATCGTTTACGCGCGACTCGCAGAACATCGCGGCCGCTTCGTCGATGACCGTGCCCATGTCGTTCGACGGATCGGCCGGATTGCCGTACGACCACGCGCGCGTTTTCTCGACGACGAGCTCGGTGAAGCGATCGGCCACCGCCTCGTGCACGAGCATCCGCTTGATCGCGGTGCAGCGCTGCCCGGAATTCTTGTACGAGCCCGACACCGCAAGCGTGCTCGCTTCGTCGAGGTCGGCATCTTCCATCACGATGATCGGATCGTTGCCGCCGAGCTCGAGCACGGCACGCCGATAGCCCATGCGCGATGCGATCGACTTGCCGATCGACACGCCGCCCGTGAACGTGATCAGATCGATCGCCGGATTCGTCACGAGCTCGTCCGCGATCTCGTTCGGGTCGCCGGTGATC
>NZ_KV786765.1:0-3927 GCF_001806955.1 Burkholderia sp. HMSC10F09 | reverse complement strand
CGACGAGGGCATCGTCGAGCGCGTGAAGCGGCATACGGGGCCGTATTTTCAGCGTCGGCTGCGCGAGGCGCTCGCCGACCATCCGATCGTCGGCGAGATCGCAGGCGCGGGGCTCGTCGCCGGCGTCCAGCTCGCGCGCGATCGAGAACGGCGCGTGCGGTTCGACGCCGCGATCGACGTCGGCACGATCTGCCGCGACTTCTGCTTCAACGGCAACCTGATCATGCGCGCGACCGGTGACCGCATGCTGCTGTCGCCGCCGCTCGTGATTCGCGACGACGAGATCGATGCGCTCGTCGACAGCGCGAAGCGGGCATTCGATGCGACGGCGGAGCGGGTGCGGCGGAGCGCGTGAGCGTTGCGTCGGCGCCGTTACGCGCGCGCGAAACGCTGTTCTTCGAACGCTATGATGCGGGCGACGGAATCGGTGACGGTCAGCGCGCCGGTTTCGATCACGAGATCGGGTGAGACCGGCACTTCGTACGGATCGGAGATGCCTGTGAACTGCGGCGTCTGGCCCGTCGTCGCCTTTGCGTAGAGGCGCTTCGGATCGCGCGCGGAGCAGGTTGCGATGTCGGTTTTCAGATAGATTTCGACGAAGCGATCGTCGCCGACGATCTCTCGCGCGCGCTGGCGGTCGGCCGCATACGGCGAGATCAGCGCGACGACCGCGGTGATGCCCTGACTGTTCAGCAGCTTGGCGATTTCGGCGGTGCGCCGGCAGTTCTCGGAGCGGTCCTCGCGCCTGAAGCCCAGGTCAGGCGAGACGCCGGAGCGCAGTTCGTCGCCGTCGAGAATGCAGACCGGGATCCGGCGTTCACGAAGATGCGCGGCGACGCGTTGCGAGAGCGTCGATTTGCCGGCGCCGCTGAGGCCGGTGAGCCACAGGGTATGGGAGTGGTACGAGGTCATCGTGACTGGAATGGGGACGGCGCGGTAACCAGCGTCGATTCATGGATCGACATTGTTGGCGGCCGATTCTAATCGACCATTATCAATGAGGCATTACGAATTAGTTACGGTTCGTTACAACAACGTCCGCGTCGATCGGGAGCGGGGTAGACGAGCGCAGGGGGGCGATACCGCGGGCGGGGCGCGCGTGCGCGCCGCAAAAACGAAAAGGGCCTGCGTCGTGAAACGCAGGCCCTCGAATTCTTTGGTGGGCGGTACTGGGATCGAACCAGTGACCCCTGCCGTGTGAAGGCAGTGCTCTACCGCTGAGCTAACCGCCCAAAGAAGCTGAAATTATGTCAGAGCTTTTTGGGTTCGTAAAGCCCTTTCTGCAAATTTTTTTTGAGCGCATGCGCGGGGCAGGCCGAGGTCCGGCTGCGACGCTCGTTTTCGAACAGTTCCACACGCCGAACGCGCCGTCGCCACGCCGCGGCCGGCATCATCAGCGCGCGCGTGCCGGGAGCGCATCGATCGACGCGCGCACATATTCGGCGAAGCGCAGCGCGACCGGCTCCGCGCTGCCGCTGCGTTTCAGCTCGAGCGTGCGCGATTCGAGCGACGCGTCCTTCAGCGGCCGGAACGCGAGCCGCTCGCTGTTCGCCTGCTGCAGTACGCGCGGCACGAGCGCAATGCCCATGCCGAACTCGATCATCGACAGGATCGTCTGCCACAGCCGCGCCTCGTGGCGAATCACCGGGCTGAACCCGGCGTTCACGCACTGCGCGATGATCAGATCGTGATAGTGCGGTGCGGCGTCGCGCGGAAACAGGATGAACGGTTCCGCGGCGAGTGCCGCGAGCGCGATCTTTCTGCGCCGCGCGAACGGATGTGCGGCCGGCAGGCAGCAGACGAACGGCTCCGCATAGACGGGCGCCGATTCGACCTCGGGCGGAAAGCGGCCCCAGTGTGCATAGCCGAGGTCGATCTGGCCGCGCTGCACGGCCTGCACTTGCGCCTGCGTGTTCATCTCGCTCAGGACGATCTCGACGCCGGGGTAATCGGCCTCGAAGCGACGTACCGCATCGGGCAGCCCGCGATAGAGCATAGAGTGGACGAAGCCGATCCGCAGCCGGCCCGCGAGACCGGATGCGGACCGCACCGTCAGCCGTTCCGCTTCGGCGGCCTGCAGCAGCAGCCGGCGCGCTTCGCCGAGCAGCACTTCGCCCGCGTTGGTCAGCGCGACGGCCTTGTTCGTGCGCGACAGCAGCTGCACGCCGAGCGTCTCCTCGAACTTGCGGATGTCGAAACTCAGCGCCGGCTGCGAGATGAACAGGCGCTTCGCCGCGCGTCCGAAATGCAGTTCCTCGGCGACCGCCACGAAGTAGCGCAACTGCCTCAGTTCCATCGTCTGTTCTCCTCGTCCGCGCGTCGATAAGCAATATCTATCGTACCGAATAAATCCTGTATTGGACGCTTATCGACCGCAGGCCTACGCTGTCCGAAACGCCTGATACGGCCGCGCCGCGATTGCCGGCCGAACAACCGCGCCGGGCAACCGCCCGGCACGAGACCGGCTCGCGCGACACGCCGCGACGCCGGCGCACATCGGAGACGCACATGAACGACACAGCGCACACGCCGGCCGCCGGCGCGTCCAATATCCCCGACAGCCGGGGCCTCAACTTCTTTTCCGTCGATCCCGATCTCGGCGCGTTGCTGAGGCTGCATCTCGGCGATGCGCACTACACCGAACTCGAACCGCAGCTTCGCGCGCTCGGCGCGCGCGTGTCGGGCGAACTCGATGAATGGGCATCGCGCGCGGATAAGCATCCGCCGGTGCTCGAGCATCGCAATCGGCGCGGCGAGGCCGTGCAGCGCATCGACAAGGATCCGGCGTACGTCGCGCTCGAACGCGTCGCGTATTCGGAGCTCGGGCTCGCGGCGCTCAGCCATCAGCCGGACGCCGCGCCGCCGCTCGTCAAGTACGCGCTGACCTTTCTGTTCGTGCAGGCGGAATTCGGACTGTGCTGCCCGGTCAGCATGACCGACTCGCTGACGCGCACGCTGCGCCGCTTCGGCGATCGTGAACTGGTGGCGCGCTATCTGCCGATGCTCGCGTCGCGCGACTTCGACACGCTGTACCAGGGCGCGATGTTCATGACGGAGCAGGCGGCCGGCTCGGACGTCGGCCGGATCGCGACGCGCGCCGCACGCGACACCGACGCGCACGGCGACACCGTGTGGCGGCTATACGGCGACAAATGGTTCTGCTCGAACGCGGACGCCGATCTCGCGATGGTGCTCGCGCGCCCCGACGGCGCGCCGGACGGCATTCACGGGCTCGCCTTGTTCCTGCTGCCTAAGACGCTAGCGGACGGCACGCGCAATCATTACCGGATCGTGCGGCTCAAGGACAAGCTCGGCAGCCGTTCGATGGCGAGCGGCGAGATCGTGCTCGACGGTGCGCATGCGTATCTGATCGGCGAAATCGGGCGCGGCTTTCACCAGATGGCGGACATGATCAACATGTCGCGACTGTCGAACGGCGTGCGCGCGGCCGGGCTGATGCGACGCGCGATGAACGAGGCGCTGCACGTGGCCGCGCATCGCGAAGCGTTCGGCCGCAAGCTGATCGACATGCCGCTGATGCAGCGTCAGCTGATGAAGATGCTGCTGCCGGCCGAGGCCGCGCGCACGATGTTCATGCAGATCGCGCTGCTGCTGCCGCAGGCCGATGCAGGCGACGAGCAGGCGGCGCGCTGCGTGCGGATCCTGACGCCGCTGATCAAGTTCCGCGCGTGTCGCGATGCGCGGCGCGTGACGGGCGATGCGATGGAAGTGCGCGGCGGCACCGGCTACATCGAGGAGTGGAGCGATGCGCGGCTCGTGCGCGACGCCCATCTCGGCTCGATCTGGGAAGGCACGAGCAATATCGTCGCGCTCGACGTCGCGCGTGCCGCGCGGCGCGAGCAGGCGCTCGACGCGTTGCGCACGTTCCTCGGCGACCGGCTCGGCGCGGCGCCGCTGCCGGACGCG
>NZ_KV786764.1:0-9285 GCF_001806955.1 Burkholderia sp. HMSC10F09 | reverse complement strand
CGCCGCCGAACGCCTCCTCACTGGCCGACGTCGCGCGCGACAGCAGCCGTCTACGCCTTCGGCCCCTGCGCCGGCGTGGTGGTTACCCGCCTCGAGCGCGCTCTATCGCCACCGCCCCTCGATAGTTTTTGTCCACTAGCGCGAATGTTTTTGGCTTTGTTAGATACGTGACATTCCAATGTCAAACGACAACGATCTAACATCCGATGGCTTGCACGTTCGTCCGTACCGTCGAATCGCGCTTTGCCGAGCTGACGCCGACCGCGAAGCGCATCGCGAGCTACATGCTCGCGAACGTCGACCGGCTCGGCCTCGAAACGGCCGACCAGATCGCGCAGCAGACCGGCACGAGCGGCATCTCGGTCGGCCGCTTTCTGCGCAGCGTCGGCTATCGCAATCTCGACGACCTGAAGCGCGAGCTGCGCGGCGCGAGCGACCGGCCGTGGATGATCACCGACCGTCTCGACGAATATCGCCGGATCGCGCGCACCGCGCCAAGCGGCGACGCAGGCGGCGAGAACGCGCTCGCCTCGTCGCTCGAACGCGAGCTCGATGCGATCCGCCACGTGTACCGGCTAGCCGAAGGCCCGGTGTTCGCGCAGGTCGCCGACCGCATCGCGCATGCCGATGCGGTGTTCATCGTCGGGATCCAGTCGACGCGCGGCATCAGCAACGCATTCAGCAGCTACCTCGAATATCTGCGCCCGCGCGTGTTCTATTCGGACGGCCAGTCGGGCTCGTACGTCGATTCGCTGAACTCCGAATTCGAGCGGCCATACTCGATCGTCACCGACACGCGCGCGTATTCGCGCACCGCGCGCCGCTACTGCGAAACGGCGGCCGAGCTCGGCCAGCCGTTCGCGCTCGTCACCGATCTGTATTGCCCGTGGGCACGCGACTGGCCGGCCGACCTGCTGCAGGTGAAGACCGACGTCGGCCAGTTCTGGGATTCGCTCGCGCCGCTCACGTGCCTGTTCAACCTGTTGATCACGGCCGTCGTCGACCGTCTCGGCCCCGCCATCGACCGGCGCGTCGCGCGCAACCGCGAATTGCAGCGCACCTTCGATCAATTCGAATCCTGAGAGAACCCATTTGCCGATGAACGATCACCGCCTCGTCGAAATCACGCCCGCCACGCATCGCGTCGAGATCGACCTCGTCTATGCGACCGAGCGCAATCTGACCGGCAAGCCGATCTACCGCCGCGCGCACTGCCTGTTGCTCGCGCCGGCCGAAGCGGCGCTGCGCCGCGCGGTGGACGTCGCCGCGCAGGCCGGCTTCACGCTGCGCATCTACGACGCGTATCGGCCGCCGCAGGCGCAGCAGGTGCTGTGGGACTTCCTGCCCGACCCGAACTTCGTCGCCGATCTCGGCCGCGGCTCGAATCATAGTCGCGGCACGGCGCTCGACCTGACGCTCGTCGGCACCGACGGCGAACCGCTCGACATGGGCACCGGCTTCGACGAGATGGTGGCCGCATCCGGGCACTTCCACGTGGGGCTGCCCGAGGCCGTGCAGCGCAACCGGCTGCTGCTGCTCGGCGTGATGCATGCGGCCGGCTTCGCGCATATCGACAGCGAATGGTGGCACTACGAGCTGCCCGGCTCGCGCGCGCTGCCGCTGATCGACAACGACGCCAGCGGCCCGTGGCGCCTGATGTGACGCACGTCCCCCTTTCCGTTCACGTTCAACGACATCAACGACAGATGGAGCGCCCATGAAACCCCTGACATCCCGGCTCGTCAGCGCCGCCGTGCTCGCCGCCGCACTGACCTCCGCACCGTTTTCCGCCGCACGCGCGGAAACCCCGAAGGACATGTTCGTCATGGCCACGCTGCTGGACGAATTCATGACGCTCGATCCGGCCGAGATCTACGAGCTCGTGCCCGAGGAATACGTCGCGAACACCTACGACCGGCTCGTGCGCGTCGACCTGCGCGATCCGTCGAAATTCAACGGCGACGTCGCGCAGTCGTGGACGGTCAGCGCGGATGGCCTCACCTACACGTTCAAGCTGCGCAGCGGGCTGAAGTTCCACTCGGGCAACGCGCTGACGGCCGACGACGTCGTCTGGTCGATCCAGCGCGCGGTACTGCTCGACAAGGGCCCCGCCGCGGTGCTGACCGGCATCGGCTTGACGAAGGCGAACGTGGCCGCGAACGTGAAGAAGCTCGACGACCAGACGGTATCGATCACGACCGACCGCAAGTACGCGCCGACCTTCGTGCTGAACGTGCTCGGTTCCTGGCCCGCCTCGGTCGTCGACCGGAAGCTGCTGCTGTCGCACCAGCAGGGCAACGACCTCGGCAACGCATGGCTGAAAACCAACGAGGCCGGCTCCGGCGCCTACAAGCTCGCGAAGTGGACGGCCGGCGACAGCATCGTGCTGCAGCGCTTCGACGGCTATCGCCTGCCGCTCGCGATGAAGCGCATCGTGCTGCGTCACGTGCCCGAGGCGGCCAGCCAGCGGCTGCTGCTCGAGAACGGCGACGTCGACGCCGCGCGAGACCTGAGCCCCGACGATCTCGCGGCCGTCGTGAAGTCCGGCAAGGCGAAGGTCACGGCATCGCCTCAGGCGACGCTGCTCTATCTCGGCCTGAACACGAAGAACGCGACGCTCGCGAAGCCCGAAGTGCAGGAAGCGCTGAAATGGCTCGTCGACTATGCGGGGATCCAGCACAACGTCGTGAAGACGACCTACAAGGTGCATCAGACCTTCCTGCCCGAAGGCTTCCTCGGCGCGCTGAACACGAACCCGTACAAGCTGGACGTCGCGAAGGCGAAGGCGCTGCTCGCGAAAGCCGGGGTGCCGAACGGTTTCTCGGTGACGATGGACGTGCGCAACGACTATCCGTACACGGAGATCGCGCAGGCCGTGCAGGCGAACTTCGCGCAGGCGGGCATCAAGGTGCAGCTGATTCCGGGCGACAACAAGCAGACGCTCGCGAAATACCGCGCGCGCCAGCACGACATCTATATCGGCGAATGGTCGGCCGACTACATCGATCCGCACAGCAACGCGCAGGGCTTCGCATGGAACCCCGACAACGGCGACAAGTCGCCGTACAAGATGCTCGCCTGGCGCAACAGCTGGGACATCCCGAAGCTGACGAAGGAAACCGACGCGGCACTCGCCGAACCGACCGCCGCCAAGCGCGCGGCGCTGTATCAGGCGATGCAGAAGGAGCTGCTCGCGCAGTCGCCGTTCGTGATCATGTTCGAGAAGGTCGCGCAGGTCGCGACGCGGCCCGGCGTCAGCGGGCTCGAAGTCGGACCGATCAACGATCTCGTGTCCTACCGCAACCTCAAGAAGCAGTAACGGCCGCCGCATGTCGACTCCCGTCTCCACTCTCGAAGCGCTCCGCACGCTGCCCGCGCGGCGTCCGGCCGTCCGCTGGATGCTGCGCGTGCTGCGCTGGGCCGTCACGCTCGCCGTCACGTTCGCGGGGCTGCTCGCGCTGACCTTCGTGATCGGCCGCAAGGTGCCGATCGATCCGGTGCTCGCGATCCTCGGCGATCGCGCGTCGGCCGAAGCGTACGCGGCCGAGCGCATCGCGCTCGGACTCGACAAGCCGCTCGTCACGCAATTCCTGATCTACGCGCGCGACGTGCTGCACGGCAATTTCGGCGTCTCGCTGCTGACGTCGAACCCCGTGCTCGACGATATCAAGCGCGTGTTTCCCGCGACGCTCGAACTCGCGACGATCGCGACGCTGATCGGCATCGCGATCGGCGTGCCGCTCGGTGTCGCGGCTGCGGTGAAGCACAACCGGCCGATCGATCACATCGCGCGCTTCATCGGGCTGATCGGCAATTCGGTGCCGGTGTTCTGGCTCGGGCTGATGGGGCTGCTGCTGTTTTATGCGCGGCTGCATTGGGTCGCCGGGCCGGGCCGGCTCGATCCGGTATACGACGGGATGGTCGACACGCGCACCGGCAGCCTGCTGATCGACGCGGTGCTCGCCGGCGAATGGGACGTGTTGCGCAATGCGCTCTCGCACATCGCGCTGCCGGCCGCGATCCTGGGCTACTACTCGGTCGCGTATCTGAGCCGGATGACGCGTTCGTTCATGCTCGATCAGCTCAGCCAGGAATACATCGTCACCGCGCGCGCCAAGGGCCTCTCCGAGCGCCGCGTGATCTGGCGTCACGCGTTCGGCAACATCGCGGTGCCGCTGCTGACCGTGATCGCGCTCACGTACAGCAACCTGCTCGAAGGCTCGGTGCTGACCGAGATCGTGTTCGCGTGGCCGGGCCTCGGTTCATACCTGACGGGCGCGCTGCTGAATGCCGACATGAACGCGGTGCTCGGCGCGACGCTCGTGATCGGCGTGATGTTCATCACCGTCAACCTGCTGACCGATGCGCTCTACCGCGTGTTCGATCCGCGTGCACGCTAAGGACCGCTTTGCCATGCCCGCTTCCCCGCTGCTTCCGTTTCACTCGCTTCCGAAGGTCGACCGATGACGAATGCCGACCGTGTCACGCTGCGCGCGTGGCTGCTTTCCGATGCGCCGGCGTCGCGCTCGCAGGCCGCGCTCGGGCTCACGTATCGCCGCTGGCGCCGCTTCGCGACGAATCCGCTCAACCTGTTCGGGCTCGCGATCCTCGTCGCGCTGATCGTCGTGGCGATCGTCGGCCCGCTGATCATGCCGCACGATCCGCTGCGCCAGGTGCTCGGCGATCGCCTGCTGCCGCCGGGCTCGCCGTCGCACTGGCTCGGCACCGACCAGCTCGGCCGCGACATCCTGTCCCGGCTGATCGGCGGGTCGCGGCTCACGCTCGGCATCGCGCTGCTCGTCGTCGCGATCGTCGTGCCGATCGGACTGGCGATCGGCACGACGGCCGGCTATTGCGGCGGCTTCGTCGACAGCGTGCTGATGCGCATCACCGATATCGCGCTCGCGTTCCCGAAGATCGTGCTCGCACTCGCGTTTGCCGCAGCGCTCGGGCCGGGCGTCGTCAATGCGGTCGTCGCGATCTCGATCACCGCGTGGCCTGCCTATGCGCGGCTCGCGCGCGCCGAGACGATCCGCATCGCGCAGGCCGACTACATTCATGCCGCGCGGCTGCAAGGCGCGTCGGGACCGCGCATCCTGCTGCGCTACATCGTGCCGCTGTGCATGTCGTCCGTGATCGTGCGCGCGACGCTCGACATGGCCGGCATCATCCTGACCGTCGCCGGCCTCGGCTTCCTCGGCCTCGGCGCGCAGCCGCCGAGCCCCGAATGGGGCTTCATGGTCGCGTCGGGCCGCAACGTGCTGCTCGACGCATGGTGGGTCGCGACGCTGCCCGGCGCGGCGATCCTGCTCGTGAGCCTCGCGTTCAACCTGCTCGGCGACGGGCTGCGCGACGTCTTCGATCCGCGACATGGAGCGTGACATGCAAACCACTTCCACCGTCGCAACCGCCGCGCCGCTGTGCGAGATCGACGGCCTGAAAATCGGCTTTCGCGGCCACGACGGTACCGTCATCGACGCGGTGCGCGACCTCTCGCTGACGCTCGCACCGGGCGAGCGGCTCGGCATCGTCGGCGAATCGGGGTCCGGCAAGTCGCTGACGGGCCGCGCGCTGCTCGGGCTGCTGCCGGACGCCGCGCGCTGCTCGGCACGGACGATGCGCTTCGCGGGCCACGACCTGCTCGCGATGTCGCCGCGCGAGCGCCGGCGCCTGTGCGGCAGTCAGATGGGCATGATCCTGCAGGATCCGAAGTATTCGCTGAACCCCGTGATGACCGTCGCGAAGCAGATGGGCGAAGCGTTCCGGCGCCACGAGCCGGGCCTGCGCGGCCGCGCGCTGCGCGAGCGGATCGTCGAGGCGCTCGCGGCCGTGCAGATCCGCGATCCCCAGCGCGTGGCCGACGCGTATCCGCACGAGCTGTCCGGCGGGATGGGCCAGCGCGTGATGATCGCGATGATGGTCTCGACGGGGCCGCGGCTGCTGATCGCCGACGAGCCGACGTCCGCGGTCGACGTTGCCGTGTCGATGCAGGTGCTCGCGGTGCTCGACGCGATGATCGCGCGGCACGATACGGGGCTGATGTTCATCAGCCACGACCTGCCGCTCGTGATGTCGTTCTGCGATCGCGTCGCCGTGATGTACGCGGGACGCGTCGTCGAGACCTGTGCCGCGCGCGATCTGCAGCATGCGACACATCCGTACACGCGCGGGCTGCTCGCGGCCAACCCGCCGCTCGCGAATCCGCCCGACGAGCTGCCCGTGCTGCAGCGCGATCCGGCATGGCTCGACGCGACCGCGCGCGCCATTCGACAGGAGGCTGCACGATGATCGACGTCGATCACGCATCGATCCGTTTTCCGACTCGCACGGGCCATGTCGACGCCGTGCGCGACGCGAGCTTCGCGGTGCGCGACGGCGAGGTGTTCGGCCTCGTCGGCGAATCGGGCTCCGGCAAATCCACGCTGCTGCGCGCGCTGACCGGCCTCGTTCCGCTCGCGTCCGGCCGGCTCTCGATCGACGGACGGCCGATCGCCGGCACGCCCGATCGCGCGTTCCGCCGCCGCGTGCAGATGGTGTTCCAGGATCCGTACGCGTCGCTGCATCCGCGCTTCACGGTGGATCAGACGCTGCGCGAGCCGCTGTCGATCCATCGGATCGGCGACGCCGACGCACGCATCGCGCGTGCGCTGTCCGAAGTCGGGCTCGGCCCCGCGTTCCGCTTCCGCTATCCGCATCAGCTGTCGGGCGGCCAGCGACAGCGCGTCGCCATCGCACGCGCGCTGATCCTCGAGCCGCGCGTGCTGCTGCTCGACGAGCCGACGTCCGCGCTCGACGTCTCCGTGCAGGCCGAGATCCTGAACCTGCTGCGGCGCCTGCATCGCGAACGCAACCTGACGATGATCATCGTCAGCCACAATCTCGCGGTGATCGGCTGCCTGTGCCAGCGCGTCGCGGTGATGCAGCACGGTGCAATCGTCGAACAGCTGCGGATCGAGGACGTGCGTGCCGGACACGTCGCGCGCGACTACACGCGCACGCTGCTGCAGGCGACCGAAGGCTATCGGCGCCTCGCGCCGGCCGCCTGACATCCCGGCGACGCAACGGCATGCGATACTGCGCCCGCCGCCGATGCACGGAACCCCGATGCGCCGCGCGGGTCCATTCCGTTTCGATAACCGCTGAACAGCGATAGGGAGGCATCCATGCTGCAATTCATCGAAACCCTCGTAGTCGGTCTGATCGTCGGCCTCCTCGCCCGTGCGCTCAAGCCGGGCGACGACAAGATGAGCCTGCTGATGACGACGATCGTCGGTATCGTCGGCTCGCTGATTGCCGGCTACGTCGGCCGGGCCGCCGGCTGGTATGCGCCCGGTCAGGGCGCGGGCTGGGTCGCGTCGATTATCGGCGCGATCGTGCTGCTCGCGATCGTCGGCGCGGTGCGCAAGCGCGCGACCTGAACGCCGGCGCGCCGCTTCGGCATGCCGTACGGCCGCTCGTTGCGAGCGGCCGTTTTTTTGCCGCGACCGGCAGCCGTTGCGCCCGCAACCGCACGCGCCGGACACCTGCTCGTGCACGACGCGACGCCGCACGATCCCGACTTGCGAACGCGCCGATTCCGTCTACATTGATTGAAACAGCCGCACGCCGCTTGTGCGGTTTCAAGATTTCGTCTTTTTCACTCAAGAGGTCCGATGCCGTTGCCGTTTACGTATTCAGCATCGCCGCGTTGACGGGCTGCCGTCCGAGCGGCCCCGCCGCGATGCGCTGCCACTCTGGAGCCTGTCATGAAGCATCGCGTGACCGCCGCATCGTTCGTCCTGGGTGCGTCGCTTCTGGCCTCGTCCCTGTCTTTCGCCGGCGCGACGTCCGGCGTCATCCATTTCTCCGGCATGATCGTCGAGCCGCCGTGCTCGTTCGCGCTCGATGCGCCGGCCGCGCACGTGCGGCCCGACTGTCCGCGTCCGACGGCCGGCCGCATCGAGTTCGTCGACGCGGCGACGTTGCAGCCGGTACGGACGACGACCTTTACGCAGGCGTCGCGCGCAATCTCTTTACCGACGCGCCCGGGCGGCGAACGCTCGCCGATGATCGCGATCGTCACGTATCAGTAAGCGGGCGGCCGCGCGCCGCACCGCATCAATCGCGATTGCGCGCGATCCAGTCGCTGAACGCGCGGATCTTCTGCTGGCTGCCGCCGCTCTCCGGGTACACGAAGAAGTAGCGCGCGCCCGTCTCGAGCACGATGTCAAACGGCCGTTCGAGCCGGCGCGCGCTGACGTCGTCGTCGACGAGCGTCACGTCGCCGATCGCGACGCCGAAGCCTTGCATCGCGGCGTTCGTCGCAAGATCGAGCGTGTCGAAGGTCGGCCCGCGCTCGGGATCGACCGTGCGCACGCCCGCGTGCTCGAGCCATGCGCGCCAGTCGCGATGGTCGCGCGTCGGATGCAGCAGCGTATGGCGCGCGAGGTCGTCGACCGCGTCGAGCGGCGCCGTTTGCCGCAGCTCGGGCGCGCACACGGGCGTGAGCCGCTCGCCGAACAGCGGCAGCGCGACCACGCCGGCGCCCGGCGACGTACCGTAGACGATCGCCGCGTCGAACGGCTCGGACGAGAAGTCGACCACGTGCTGCCATGCGGTCGTGATCTGCACGTGCAGATCGGGATGCTCGCCCTGAAAGCGCATGATGCGCGGCAGCATCCAGCGCATCACGCAGGTCGGCACCTTTAACGCGAGGTCGGTGCGCTGCCGCGTGAGCTTCGACGAAATGTCCTCGATCCGCGCGAAGCTCTCGTTGACGACCGGCAGCAGCTGTTCGCCTTCGGCCGTCAGCGTCAGCCCCTTCGCATGCCGCTTGAACAGCGGGAAGCCGTAATGCGCCTCGAGCGTCTGGATCTGTCGGCTCACCGCGCCCTGCGTCACGCACAGCTGCTCGGCCGCGCGCGTGAAGCTGCCGTGACGGGCGACGGTCGAGAAGATCTGCAGCGCGTGCAAAGGCGGAAGTCGGCGCATGGCGAAGCGAAGTGAGCGGAAAGACGGCGCGCCGGCGGCGGCACGCGCTGCCGACACGATAAGGCAAACGCCCGCTCGACGCGAGTGCCGGCGCCGCGCCGGGCGCGCTATGCGGTTGCCGTCAGCGCGTTCGCGACGATCCGCGCGGCCGAGGCGATCACGTCGCTGCGCGGCGCGGCATCGGCGCGCGGCTGCGTGAACGACACGGCCATCACGATCGGCGCACGCGACGGCGGCCACAGCACCGCGACGTCCGTCGTCGTGCCATAGCCGCCCGCGCCACGCTTGGCGGCCACGCGCCAGCCCGGCGGCACG
>NZ_KV786763.1:0-1092 GCF_001806955.1 Burkholderia sp. HMSC10F09 | reverse complement strand
ATTTCGTCGGCGAACAGCTCGATCGGGTCGCTGTCGACGGGCCTTAGCTCCACCAATAGCTCGGTCACGTCGCTGTCCAGCTCCGCTTCGACCGGCATCTCGTCGGCGAACAGCTCGATTGGCTCGCTGTCGACGGGCCTCAGCTCGACGAACAGCTCCGTCACGTCGCTGTCCACGTCGACCTCGACCGGCATCGCGTCGCTGTCGACCTCCACGTCGACCGCAATCGAAGCGGCGAAAACGCACTACTACAGCGTCAACGACGGCGGTACGCAAAAGGCGAACTACGCCAACGACGGGGCAACGGGCGTCAACGCGCTGGCCGCGGGCGTCGCGGCGAGCGCCGCCGGTGCGAGCAGCGTCGCGGTCGGCGATAGCGCAAACGCGAAAGCCAACGGCACGGTCGCGATCGGTCGGAACGCGGTCGCGAACAACGTCGGCGACGTCGCGCTCGGCAGCGGCTCCGTGACGGCGGCGCGGAACCCGACGCCGACAGGCAGCGTCGGCGGCGTCACCCACACGTTCGCAGGCGGCAACCCGACCAGCGTCGTCAGCGTCGGCGACAAGGGCGCCGAGCGTCAGGTGACCAACGTCGCGGCCGGCCGCATCACCGCCGACAGCACCGATGCGATCAACGGCTCGCAACTCTTCGCGACCAACTCGGCCGTCGACTCGCTGTCGACCACGGTGTCGTCGTCGAGCAGCGCCATTTCGTCGCTGTCGACGGGATTGTCGTCGACCAATAGCTCGGTCGCTTCGCTTTCGACTTCGACGTCGACGGGTCTGTCCTCGGCTAACAGCTCCATCGCCTCGCTCTCGACGTCGACTTCGACCGGTCTGTCGTCGGCCAACAGTTCGATCACGTCGCTCTCGACTTCGACCTCGACGGGTCTGTCGTCGGCCAACAGCTCGATCACGTCGCTCTCGACTTCGACCTCGACGGGCCTGTCATCGGCCAACAGCTCGATCGGATCTTTGTCGACCGGCCTTAGCTCGACCGATAGCTCGGTCGCTTCGCTTTCGACCTCGACCTCGACTGGCCTCTCGTCGGCTAACAGTTCGATCGGCTCTCTGTCGACCGGCCTCAGCTCG
>NZ_KV786762.1:6047-6638 GCF_001806955.1 Burkholderia sp. HMSC10F09 | reverse complement strand
CCGGTCGAAGCCGAGGTGGACAGCGACGTAACAGAGCTGTTGGTCGAGCTCAGGCCCGTGGACAGCGATCCGATCGAGCTATTCGCCGAAGAGATGCCGGTCGAAGCCGAAGTCGACAGCGACGTAACCGAGCTATTGGTGGAGCTAAGGCCCGTCGACAGCGACCCGATCGAACTGTTCGCCGACGAGATACCCGTCGAAGCGGAAGTCGACAGCGAAGAGATGCTGCTCGACGTTGCAGTCGACAACGACCCGATCGAACTATTCGCCGACGAGATACCAGTCGAAGCCGAAGTGGACAGCGACGTAACGGAGCTATTGGTCGAGCTAAGGCCAGTCGACAGCGACGTAACAGAGCTATTGGTCGAGCTCAGCCCCGTCGACAACGACTTGATCGAGCTATTTGCGGACGAGATACCCGTCGAAGCCGAGGTCGACAGCGAAGAGATGCTGCTCGACGTCGCCGTCGACAGCGACCCGATCGAACTATTCGCCGACGAAATCCCGGTCGAAGCCGAGCTGGACAGCGACGTAACCGAGCTATTGGTCGAGCTAAGACCCGTCGACAACGACCCGATCGAACTATTCGCC
>NZ_KV786762.1:0-6027 GCF_001806955.1 Burkholderia sp. HMSC10F09 | reverse complement strand
CGAAGCGGAAGTCGACAGCGAAGAGATGCTCGACGTCGTCGTGCTCGCCACGGCATAGAGCTGGCTGCCGTTGATCGCATCCGTGCTGGTCGCGCTGACGAGCCCCGCGGCGACGTTCTGCACGCGGCGCTCCGCGTTCGGCTGGCCGACGCTGACGACGCCGCCTGCCGCGCCCGCGCCCGCATAGTTGCCGAAGGTCTGGCCGCCGATCGTCGTGTTGCTGACCGACGTGGTGCCGCCGGACGTCGACGTCAGCGCACTGCTCGTCACCGAGCTGCTGCCGAGCGCGACCGAATTCGCGACGTTCGCGGTCGACCCGACGCCGAGCGCGATCGCGTTCGTCACCGACGCCGTCGCGTTTTGTGCGAACGCGACGGAACCCGCGCCCGACGCAGTCGAGTTCGAACCGAACGCGGTCGCGTACGAGTTCGACGCGACCGCTGCCGCACCGACGGCCACCGCGCCCGCGCTGCCGCTCGCCGTCGCGCCGTTGCCGAGTGCGAGCGCGTCTGCGCCGGTCGCCTGCGTATTGGCCGCGAAGCTGCCGACATTGCCGAGCGCGATCGCGCCCGTGCCGTTCGCCGTCGCGGCGTTGCCGATCGCGACCGAGCCGTTCGTGCCCGTCGCATTCGCGGCGCTGCCGATGGCCACCGAGCTGTTCGACGCGGTGTTGCTGTTGCCCATCGCGACGGAGCCCGTACCGCTCGCCGAGTTCGCGTTGCCGAGCGCCACCGCGCCTTGGCCGTTGGACGTGTTGTTCGCGCCGATCGCGAGCGCGCCGGTGCCGGTCGCGCTGTTCGGGTCGCCGATCGCCACTGCGCCGTCGCCGGCAGCCGTCTGACCGCGGCCGATCGCGACTGCGCCGCCGCTTGCCGTACTGCTGTTCGCCGTCGTGCCGGTCGAGCCGATCGCGACGTTGCGGCCGGTCGCGCCCGACACGACACCGTCGCCTTGCGCGATGCCGTATGCGCCGTTGACGGTTGCGCCGCGGCCGACCGCGATGCCCGACGTGGCCGCCGACGCAACCGACGACTGCCCGCCGATCGCGATGCCGTCCGACGCGGCCGCTTGCGCGCCCTTCGTCGCGTTGCTGCCGATCGCGACCGCGCCGGCGCCCGACGCGATCGTCGAGTTCGCGTACGACAGCGGCGTCGTGCCGTTGCCGGCCGCACCGCCGATCGCCACCGAGTTCAGCGCGTTCGCCGTTGCGCCGAAGCCGAGTGCGGTCGAACCGGCGCCGCTCGCGGTCGATTCGAGGCCGGCCGCCGTGCCCCACAGCGCGGCCGACGACAGGAAGCCCGTCGCGGTGCCGCCGGTGCCGGTGATCTGCGCAAACGCGCCGTAGGCGGTGGCCGCAAGGTTGTTGTTGCCGCTCGCGTTACAGCCGGCGACGGTCGAATACGTGCCCGAGCCGTCGGACGCATACGCGTTCGTGTTGCCGGTGGTCGTGCGGCCGACGGTGCCGTTGCCGCCGCTCGACGTACACGACGAGACGGTGAACTGCGAGCCGTTCGTCGTGCCGGGCACGAACGTGTTGGCGCTTGCCAGGGCAGGCAGCGCCGTCAGCACGACGGCGGCGGCGATCGCGACGGCGGACTTGTTCGGCTTTCCGCGCGCGGCGTCGAGTTCGGATGCCGCGACCCAGGCGCCGAGCGCCTCGTTCCAGATCGAGCGGTATGTGCGGTTCATGTCCTGCTACCTCCAAATAAGCACGCAACACACCTGGCTCTTTTCGGTCGTCGAATCTGCCGTGCGCTCGCGCCAATCTCAAAATGACGAGCGGAGTTTATGGGAGGTGCATTTTAGAGATTGCAAAGGAGTGAAAAATTCGCTCGGTCGAAAGTTAAAAGATCGTCAACGGATCAAGTTCAGGCATTTCTGATCGTAATGCCTATGAAACATCGTGAAAGGCGGAGAGAAAGATTGGCGGGAGGCCTGGGGTTGATGTGAAAGTTGCGTAAAATCAATCACATAGTGGTGCGTCCAGCCAAGCCACTGGTTATCTTTCTTACCATCATGAAAGGAAAATGAAACCGCAAACGTTTGCGGGGTGGGCGAACCTTTCTTGTATGTAATGTTGTTGCGTAAATCTTTTTGATAATCGCGGATGTTGAATTTCGTGATTTGCGATGTGCTTATCTTAATCGTTTTGATGGCGTCATTTTTATAATAATTTAAATCTCAAAAGCCGATTAAAGTAACGATCGACTATGCCGAAATACGCATGTGGCGACCGTCGGCGGCCCGTCCGGCGGGCGCTTGCGGCCGATACGTGCGTCGTGCCGGCTTCACAAAGATGTAAAAAAATGCAACCGACCGCGCTGCGAACATCTCGTCGAATTTGGCGAATTTCTCCCAATTGGAAGATTTCAGCAGGTCGCGCCGGAAAATCGCCCGAACACGCGATGCCCGCCCGCCGCAGCCGGCACGCAGAAGCGACGCAAATGGGGCTTGGACGACGAGCAGAGGCGCTGCAGCAACGAGGCCGCAGCGCAATCGTCGGACGAATGCGCGCCCACGGAGCGGCGCGATGACGAACGGGAGGATGGTCGCCGCGGAGCCCAAAGGTTCGGAATGCGTGGCGCACATGGAGCGGGCGCCGCCGATTCCGGCGGGGCCGCGCGTAGAGGCTTACTTCCGCAGGAAACGCAGCGCGAAGCGCGCCAGGCGCGGCACGAACATCGGTCGCAGCAGGCGCGTGTCGTAGCCCGCCATCCGGCGGTCGTTCTCGGTCAGGCAGAGTTCCAGCAGTTCGCGCGGGTTCAGCGCATCGCCGACGGCGGCCGTGCCGGTCGCCGGGAAGTTTGCGTCATGCGCGACGCCGTCCGCGTCGATACCGCGCGCGATGCCGATCCGCTCCCAGATCAGGAACGCCCACACGGCCGCGACGCGCGCGAAGAACCACGGGCGGCGCCACCACGGCATGTTGCGCCAGTACCACGCGAACCAGTTCACGAAGAACAGGATGTGACGGCCTTCTTCCTGGATCACCGGCTCGAAGGTCTCGACGAGTTCGGGCGGGAAGTAGCCGGAGCGCTGCGCGGAACGGAACAGGCCGAACGCGAAGAAGCTGTCGATGCATTCGCTGAAGCCTGTGACCATCCACGACCATTCGGGATCGTTCGGCGCCGGATACGGCGGCTCGGGCGCGAGCTTGATCCCGTATGCCTCGACGAGCTTCGACAGCACGACCTTGTGGCGCGCTTCCTCGCCGCCGTCCATCTCGAGCGCCTGGCGCAGCAGCGGATCGTCGACCGTCGACGCGAACGTCGCGACGCGGATCGACGCGCGGCCTTCGGTCTGGACCGCGATGTCCCAGATCGGCAGCGACGTGAGCCGTTCGAGTTCGTCCGGCTTCAGCGGCGGCCAGTCGATCACGGCCGGCTTGTACGGGTTGTGCGTGTCGAGCAGCATGCGGCAGAACATCTGCTTGTGCGCGTCGGAACCGATCTTGACGGGACCTTGCCTCTCGAAGGTCCAGTTGCGCATTGCGTGATCTGCTGCTGCGTGCTCTTCCTGCAGCGTGTCAGTCATGGCTGTTGTTATGCGATTACGGAACGAAAGATTCTCACATAGGTTCCGGTTTCGCGTATTTTTCGTACGGCCATGACGCGCGCCGCTTGACGAATGTCACGCGTGCGTGTCGACCCATAGCCGTCCCCAGCGGGACGCATAGGCGAGTGCGTGCTCTTCCTCGAAGAAGAAATCGATCGCGTCGAACGAAACGGCGCGCGATGACGGGCCGCCGCTTGCCTTCTCGATCGTCAGGTTGGCGGCGAACAGCCCGTTCGGCAGCCGGGCGGCGGCGGGGGCCACTTCGTAGCCCTTGTAGCGGATCGTGCGGTTCATGGGCCTGTGCAAAGAAGGTTCGGGCTGTCAGCGTACGAAAATCGGTCGCGTGCGTGAACCAATCTTTCGGCCAATGCTAATCATGCGCCGCGCGCGATCGTTATCGCTGCACGGCATCGGACGACCGCATCCGCGCGTGCAACGCGCGCGGCGCGCGTCCGAAAACGCGCCGCCCGCGCGCGGCGAACGTGGGCCGGGCGCGGGCGGCGCAGAGAACGGGCGATTACTGATTCGCGATTTTCAGCACCGGCGCGAGCGCGTCGACCGATGCCGCATGCGTGGCGGCGCGATGCGAAGCGAACGCCAGCGCGAATTCGGCCGCTTGCGCGCCGACGGTTTCGAGCTGGGCGACCACTTTCGGGTCCGAGCAGCTGTCCGCGCTGTCGAAGCGCGTCTCGAGCGTGTTCACGGTTGCGCCGAACGGCGTCGGCCAGCCGCGCAGCGCATGGACGACCGAGCGTAGCGACGTGAGCACGGTGCCGGCCGCCTGCCAGCCGTACGCCGTGACGATCAGGCCGACCGCGCGTCCGTCGAGGTAGGGCCGCGCGTCGCCGCGCAGTTCCTCGAGCGTGTCGAGCGCGTTTTTCACGAGACCGGATACGCCGCCGTGATAGCCGGGCGTCGCGATGATGATCGCGTCGGCCTCGCGCACGGCGTCGATCAGTTCGCGCTGGGCGTCGGTCAGCGTGTTCTGTTCGGGCGCGTAGTGCGGCAGCGTATGCAGGAACGGGCCGTCGAACAGGCGCGTACGCGCGCCGGCCGCCTGCGCGCCGCGCAGCGCGAACGACAGCGCGCGCTCGGTCGACGACGCGGCGCGGGTGGTCCCGCCGATGCCGACGACGAACGGCCGGCGATGTTGATCGAATGCAGTCAAGGGGCGCTCCTCTCGGGAATGGCTTGCCCGGCTAAGCACAGGCTTAAAACTGCATGGTAACGACCGCGTCGCCGCTGTGAAAACGACTTTTCGTTCTATCGATATGCCGACGCGGCGTGTGCAGTGCGGCGCAGAACGATAGCAGAAATGCTTGGTTGGGCCGGCGCGGCGCCGTCGATATGATGAAACCGTCTCCTCCATGATGTCTCGACTGACATGGGTTGGCCCCGCCGCGCGGATGCAGGCGGGGCTTTTTTTCGTCCGTCGCGCTAGTTGCCGCCGTCGCGAATATCGCTGCTGTCGCGGCTGTCGTCGCCGGTGCCGGTGCCGGTGCCGGTGCCGCGCGCGAGACGCCATGCGATCGCGCCGAGCATCGCAACCGCGACCGCCAGCGCACCCCATAGCACGTAGCGGCGTGTCGCGTCGGTATCGATATCGACCGGTGCCGGCGGCGGTTCGGCCACCGGCAGCGCCGCGCCGACGCGCGCGGGCCGGACTTCCGGTGCGAGCCCGACCAGCAGCGCGTCGCGCGTCGCGGCGGTCGACGCGAGCGACGCATTGCCGACGCCGAGCGTAAACGGCGGCGCGCCGCGCGCGACGAACGTCAGTACCGCAGGATGCCAGCCGACCGCAATCGTCGGTTGCCCGCCGCCGAGCCCGCCGTTGCGCATGTCGACGACGAGCCGCCATGCGCGATCGGTGTTCGCGGCGAACGTCAGCGGCGGATTGCGCTGCTCGCCGCCGTTGCGCTGCAGCCGGAACAGCACGGCAGTCGCGACGTCGCGCCAGGGTGCCTGCGGCGTCGCGCGGCTTTGCAGCGTGGCGCGCGCGACGGTGTTCGGCTGCGGCAGATCGATGCGCACGCGGTCGATCGGATACGCGCCGTCGGTATCGAAGCGGTACGCGCCGCGCACGTCGTCGGCCTGCACGCGCACCGCGTTGCGCCATTGGCGCGGCACCGCCGCGGCATCCGTCGCGGACGGATCGGACGGGCGCGTTTCGACGTCGATCGACGCGATCTCCGGCGCGCCGTCGAGCCAGTTGAGCCGCAGATAGCGCGGCCGCGCGCCGTCGAGCGCGATGCGCTCCTGCACGAGGAGATCCGCGCCAGTGCCGACCTTCAGCAGTTGCGTCTCGCCGAGCGGACGCCATGTGCGCAGATCGTCGCTCGCATCGACGGCGACGCGCCCCTGATAGCTGTCGTCGCGCAGATGCACGAGCAACGCATCGGGCTCGCCGTCCGCATGCGACAGATCGACCAGATCGCCCCCGCGACGCGACGCGTCGCCCCAGTCGCGGCGCAG
>NZ_KV786761.1:0-9448 GCF_001806955.1 Burkholderia sp. HMSC10F09 | reverse complement strand
TCCGGTGCGGCGCCCAGCGACGCGGTGGCCCGCCGCGCCGCGTCGCGCAGCGCGGCCGCGACCGGGCCGTCCCAGCCGACGTCGATCGATTCCGACGAACCGATGACGGTGAGCGCGAGCTGCAGGCGTCCGTCCGCGTCGAACACGGGCACGCACATCGCGCTGACGCCCGGGCTCGGCAAATCGACACTGCGCTCGATGCCGCGCGCACGGATCGCGTCGAGTTCGGCCTGCCGCGCGCCGGCGTCCGGCGCCGGCTGCGGCGTGCGCTCGAAACCGGCGAGCGCATCGCCGGCGCCGGCCTGGCTGGCGGCCATTGCCGCGAGTTGCGCGGGATCGCCGAACGCGCGGAATACGCGGCCCGTCGCCGTCGTGTCGAGCGACATTACCGACCCGACATGCAGGTTCACATGCAGCGGATAGCCGCCGTGCTCGATCCGCACGATCGTCGGGCCGAGCGCACCCGGCACCGACAGCGCGACGCTGAGCCCGACCGTTTCCGCGAGCCGTGCCGCGTGCGGCAGCGTCGCGCGATACGCGGGCTGACGCTCGATCGACATGAGCCCGAGCCGCAGCGAGAGCGGCCCCGGCTCGTAGTTGCCGGTGATCGCGTCGCGCTTCACGAGCGCGAGCCGCGTCAGACTGACTAGATACGTATGCGCCTGCGCAGTGGACAGATCGGCCGCGGCCGCGAGCTCCGACAGGCCGAGCGGCTTGCGCCGGCGCGCGAGCGCATCGAGCAGCCGGCCGCCGACCTCGACGCTCTGGATGCCGCGCTGCGCCTTCGGCGCGTCGTCGGCGCTGACTTCGTGGTTCTGCACGCGTTGATCTTCCGTAAACGAAACCCCGCATGGTATCCGACGCCATTTGCAGCGTCGGTCCACAGGTTTACCCGTATTAGACAATAGCAAGCGACTTTGTCATTGACAAATAATCGTTGCAAGACGATGATCGGCCCATTCCCCTCAACACATGGCTCGCAGCCACGGAACGCAACATGGCCAAAGCATTCGCCTCCCAAGCCGATCTCGAAGAGAAGAAGATCACCTGGACGCAGCTGTCCGAGAACGCGTACGCGTACACCGCCGAAGGCGACCCGAACTCGGGCGTGATCATCGGCGACGACAGCGTGCTGATCGTCGATACGACCGCGACGCCCGCGATGGCGCAGGATCTGATCGCGAAGATCCGCAGCGTGACCGACAAGCCGATCAAGCACGTCGTGCTGTCGCACTATCACGCGGTGCGCGTGCTCGGCGCGTCGGCGTACTTCGCGGAAGGCGCGCAGCACGTGATCGCGAGCCGCGGCACGTACGAGATGATCGTCGAGCGCGGCGAGGCCGACATGAAGTCGGAGATCGAGCGCTTTCCGCGCCTGTTCGCGGGCGTCGAGACGGTGCCGGGGCTGACCTGGCCGACGCTCGTGTTCGAGCGCGAGATCACGCTGTTCCTCGGCAAGCTCGAGGTGAAGATCATGCACGTCGGCTCGGGCCATACGAAGGGCGACACGATCGTCTGGCTGCCGTCGCAGAAGGTGCTGTTCTCGGGCGACCTCGTCGAATACGACGCCGCGTGCTACTGCGGCGACGCGCAGCTCGAGCAGTGGCCGGCCACGCTCGAGGCGCTGCGCGCGCTCGGCGCCGAGAAGCTCGTGCCGGGCCGCGGCCCCGCGCTGCTGAATCCGGCCGAAGTGAACCGCGGCCTCGACTACACGAAGGACTTCGTGACCACGCTGCTCGCGCAGGGCCGCAAGGCGGTCGAGCGCAAGCTCGATCTGAAGGCCGCGATGGCGCTCACGCGCGAAGCGATGGATCCGAAGTTCGGCCACGTGTTCATCTACGAGCACTGCCTGCCGTTCGACGTGTCGCGCGCCTTCGACGAAGCGAGCGGCATCACGCATCCGCGCATCTGGACCGCGGAGCGCGACAAGGAAATGTGGGCCGCGCTGCAGGACTGAGCGGCCTCCGGCGGCGCGCCGCGCCGCCGCCTTGCCGCGATGCCGTCCGGCCGCCGCGCAGCGCGGCGGTCCGCACGGCCTGACCCGCTCTCATAGAAAGCAGGGCGCACGAACGCCCTCGGGAGAGCGCTGCGCGCGAAACGCGCAGTCCGTTCGAAGAGTTTGGAGAGAGACAATGTCCCGATCGCTTCCCGCCGAAGCGACGCTCGCGCACGCGAGCGCGCCGGCTTCCGCGTCCGCCGACGCGCAGCTGTTCCGCAAGATCGCATCGCGGATCGTGCCGTTCCTGTTCCTCTGCTACGTCGTATCGTTCCTCGACCGCATCAACATCGGCTTCGCGCAGCTGCAGATGAAGCACGACCTCGGCTTCAGCGATGCGATGTACGGCCTCGGCGCGGCCGTGTTCTACATCGGCTACGTCTGCTGCGAGGTGCCGAGCAACATGCTGCTCGCGCGCTTCGGCGCGCGCCGCACGTTCACGCGGATCATGCTGCTGTGGGGCCTCGCGTCGACGGGCATGATGTTCGTGTCGCAGCCGTCGCACTTCTACGTGCTGCGCTTCCTGCTCGGCGTGTTCGAAGCCGGGTTCTTTCCCGGCATCGTGCTGTACCTGACCTACTGGTTTCCCGCGAACCGCCGCGCGGCCGCGATCTCGGTGTTCTTCGCGGGCGTCGCGGTCGCCGGCGTGCTCGGCGGCCTCGTGTCCGGCTGGATCATGCGCGACATGAGCGGCGTGCTCGGGCTGCACGGCTGGCAGTGGATGTTCGCGATCGAGGGCGCACCGGCGATCCTGCTCGCGTTCGTCGCGTTCGCCTGTCTCGTCGATCGGCCGCAGGACGCGGCCTGGCTCAGTGCCGAGGAAAAGGCGCGCGTCGCCGCGCTGTGCGCGGACGGCAGCACGCACGGCGCCGCATCGCACGGGCACAGCGCGCGCAGCGTCGCGGCCGCGCTCGCGAATCCGCGCGTGTATCTGTTCGCGTTCATCTATTTCTCGCTGACCTGCGCATCGCTGACGCTGAACTTCTGGATGCCGCTGATGATTCGCGACTTCGGCGTGACCGACGTCGTCGCGGTGAGCCTGTACACCGTCGTGCCGAATGCGGTCGGCGCGGTCGGGCTGGTTCTGATTGCGCGCCGCTCCGATCGTACCGGCGAGCGGCGCCGGCACTTCGCGGTCTGCACGATCGGCGGCGGCCTCGCGCTGGCCGCGCTGACGCTGCATCTGCACAGCTTCGTTGCGATGCTCGCGTGCCTGTCGGTCGCGGCGACGCTGATCTTCGCCGCGCTGCCGATCTTCTGGGCGGTGCCCACGCGCTATCTGTCCGGCAACGCGGCCGCGGCCGGCATCGCGCTGATCAGCAGCATCGGGATCACGAGCGGCATCGTCAGCCCGTGGGTGATCGGGCTGATCCGCACGCGCACGGGCAGCATGGATCTCGCCGTCTACCTGCTCGCCGCGCTGCTCGCGCTGAGCGGCGCCGCGCTGATGCTCGGCGTCAAGGACGAGCCGGCGCCGCGCGCGTGAGCTCCGCCGGCCGCGGCTCGACGGGCCGCCGCGGCCGGCGCTTCGCGTTCGCGCCCGTCTGTCCGTTCATCCGTTCATCCGTTCGTCGAGGAGACACACGATGTCATCGCCCCTTCAAGCGGACGCCGCGCGCACCGTCGCGCCCGGCGCTGCCGCCGACGATGCGCTGTACCGCCGCATCGGCACGCGTATCGTGCCGTTCCTGTTCGTCTGCTACATCGTGTCGATCCTCGATCGCAGCAACATCGGTTTCGCGCAGTTGCAGATGCGTGAGGATCTCGGGCTGACCGATGCGATGTACAGCCTCGGCGCGGTGCTGTTCTTCGTCGGCTACGTGCTGTTCGAAGTGCCGAGCAACGCGCTGCTGCGCCGCTTCGGGGCGCGGCGCACGTTCGCGCGGATCATGTTTCTGTGGGGCAGCGTATCGGTCGCGATGATCGCGGTCGACAGCGCGAAGCACTTCTATGTGTTGCGTTTCCTGCTCGGCGTGTTCGAGGCCGGCTTCTTTCCCGGCGTCGTGTTCTATCTGACGTACTGGTATCCGGCGCGGCGACGCGCGTCGGTGCTGTCCGTGTTCTATGCGGGCGTCGCCGTGGCCGGCATGATCGGCGGGCTGTTGTCGGGCTGGATCATGCGTGGGATGTCGGGTGTGCTCGGCTTGCACGGCTGGCAATGGATGTTCGCGATCGAGGGCGCGCCCGCGGTCGTGCTCGGCGTGATCGCGTGGTTCTGGTTGTGCGACCGGCCCGAGCACGCGCGCTGGCTGTCCGCCGACGACCGGCAGCGGCTCGCCGCCGATCTCGCCGCCGACCGCGCGGCCGCGCCGGCCGGCGGCGCGCGTTCGCTGCGACAGGTCCTCGCGGAGCCGCGCACGTATCTGTTCGCGTTCATCTACTTCTCGCTGACGACCGCACTGCTGATGCTGCTGTTCTGGATGCCGCTGATGATCCGCGAATTCGGCATCCGCGACGTCGTGCAGATCAGCCTGCTGTCGATCGTGCCGAACGCGATCGGCGCGGCCGGCCTGATCGCGATCGCGCGACGCTCGGACCGGCGGCGCGAGCGGCGCCGGCATTTCGCCGCCTGCGCGCTCGGCGGCGCGGTCGCGCTCGCGCTGCTGACGCTGCACCTGCCGAACCTCGTCGCGATGATGGCGCTGCTGTCGATTGCCGCGATGCTGATCTTCGCCGCGCATCCGGTGTTCTGGGCCGTGCCGTCCGCGTACTTCTCGGGCGCCGGCGCGGCGGGCGCGATCGCGCTGATCAGCAGCATCGGCGTGTCGAGCGGGATGATCACGCCGTGGATCGTCGGTGTGATCCGCACGAAGACGGGCAGCATGGATCCGGCGATGCTGATAATCGCCGCGTTGCTCGCCGCCTGCGCCGTGGCGATGCTGATCGGTGTGCGCGCCGCGCCGCAGGGCAGCGCGGACGCGCGCGGCTCGGCGGCCGTTTGACGCCGATGCGCGGCGGCGGGCGGCGTCAGCGCGCGGCGGCGTAGCGCGGCGCCGGTGTGTCGGACGACAGGTGCGGCGCCATCGCACGGCGCGCCGCGTCGTAAGCGTCCCATTGCTCGCCCGCGTGCAGCGACGGAATCGTCACGAGTTCGCGGCGCTCGAAGCCGACCAGCGCCGCGTCGACCATATCGGACGCGGACATCACGATCGACTTCGGCAGATGTTCGATCGGCAGGCCGCCCGTCTGCCAGAACTCGGTCGCGGTCGCACCGGGCAGTACGGCCTGCACCTGCACGCCCTTGTCCGCGAGTTCGTGATGCAGCGACTGCGTGAACGCGAGCACGAACGCCTTGCTGCCGCCGTACACGCCGTTCAGCGTTTCCGGCGCCAGCGCGACGATCGACGCGATATTGATCACCGCGCCATGCCCGCGCGCGACGAAGCCCGGCACTGCCGCGTACGTGAGGCGCGTGAGCGCGGTGACGTTCAGGTCGATCATCCGCGTCATCGCGTCGACGTCGCTCTCGAGCAGCGGCGTATGCGTGCCGATGCCCGCATTGTTGACGAGCAGCGTGATGCTCGCATCCTGCTTCAGCTTCGCTTCGACGACGGTGAGCGCGGCGCGGTCGTTCAGGTCGGCCTCGATCACTTCGACGCCGCGTCGCGTGTCGCTCGTGATCCGCTGCGCGAGCGCGTCGAGCCGCGTGCGGCTGCGCGCGACGAGGATCAGATCGTAGCCGCGGCGCGCGAGCCGGTCCGCATAGATCGCGCCGATGCCGGACGATGCGCCGGTGACGACGGCGGTACCGCGATGAACTTGACTCATGGTGTCGCTCCGTTCGAGTAAGGGTGGGGTGGAGGCATTCTGGCGCCGAACGCGTGCGACACAAATGACGTAGATGGGTATGATTCAGGACATCGCGCCGACGGACGGTCCGCCGCGCACGCGACGCGCGGCGCACGGCGCGGGAGCAACGGGCATGCACCGGATCGGCTTTCTGATCAGCGACGGGTTTCAGATCATGGCGCTGGCCGCGCAGTCGGTGTTCGAGTACGCGAATCTCGGCATCGGCGAGCCGTTCTATGCGGTCGATCTCTACTCGGTCGATGGCGGCGACGTGCGCTCGTCGCTCGGGCTCGCGATCGCGACGCGGCCGTTGAACCATCGGCTGCGCATCGATACGTGGATCGTCGCCGGCGTCAACGATCCGCTCGCGTCGCCGCCGCCGGACGGCGTCGTCGCGTTTTTGCGGCGTCCGAACGCGCGCGCGCGACGGATCGCCGGCATCTGCACGGGCGCGTTCGTGCTCGCGGAGGCGGGGCTGCTCGCGCAGCGCCGTGCGACCACGCACTGGGCGTACGGGCGCGCATTGCGTGAGCGCTTCCCGGACGTGCGCGTCGAGGACGACCGCATCTTCATCGTCGACGGCCCCGTGTGGACGTCGGCCGGCATGACGGCCGGGCTCGATCTCGCGCTCGCGATGGTCGAAAAGGATCTCGGCGCGGAAGCCGCGCGCTCGACCGCGCACAAGCTCGTGATGCAGCAGCGGCGTGCGGGCGGCCAGTCGCAACACTCCGAACTGCTGACGCTCGCGCCGAAATCGGACCGCATCCAGAATGCGCTGAACTATGCGCGGCAGAACCTGAAGCGCGCGCTGACCGTCGAGGAACTGGCCGATGCCGTCCATCTGAGCCCGCGTCAGTTCAGCCGCGTGTTCACGCTCGAAACCGGCCAGTCGCCGGCCAAGGCGATCGAGCGGCTGCGGCTCGAGGCCGCGCGGCTGATGATCGAGCGCAGCCGGCATTCGCTCGACGTGATCGCGAAGGAGAACGGGTTTCGCGACCGTCGGCATCTGCGCGACGCATTCGTGCGCAGCTTCGGCCTGCCACCGCAGGCCGTGCGTCGCGACGCGCGCGCCGGCCTGGCGGCGGACGGAGAGGGTGCTGCATAGCGTGCGCCGCGGACCATCGCGCGACTATCGCATGACTATTTCGTGACGAACGGCGCCGCGGCGTCGGGCGCGCTGCGCGCATGCCGGCGCTGGCGCAGCAGCGCGACGCGGCAATTCTCGCGCGCCGTTTCGCGGCCGTCGTCGTCGAGCAGCACCAGATCGCCGCGCATCACGTTGAACGTGATCACGTCGTCGCCCGGCGCGCCGAGCGTTTCGGGCGTATGCACGGACCCGGCCGGCTCGAGCACCGTCGAGCCCGCCTGCGCGACCCAGTCGTATTCGCGGTACCGCCATGCGCCGCGCAGCGTATAGACGAACACCTGGCCGTCATGACGGTGGCGCGGCAGCGCGCGGCCGGCCGGCATCTTCAGCAGTGCCGTCAACGTGTCCTGCGCCGCATCGATATGCAGATACTTGATCGCGAGGCCGGGCAGCGCGTCGCTCATCGGCAGCCACGGAAGCGCGTCGTCGGGCAGGCACGAGATCGGCGGAAGGTCGGTCGGGAGCGGGGCGCGAGGCTGCGTCATGGTGCGGGACGGCATGGGAACGAAGAGCCGGCATTATCGCAGAGCGCGATGCGCGGGCCGAGGATCGTCGCGTGCCTGCGGCCGGCGTGCGGATATATACAGATAAACTGTACAGTTTCACTGCCGGTGTGCTAGCGTACGCCAATGAACCCGCGCGCCTTCCCTCCCGACACCCCTGACACGCCCGATCCGGCCGCGCTCGCCGGCGAACTCCGCATCTCGGTCGGCAAGCTGATGCGGCGGATGCGGGAACAGACCCACGCGAACGACCTGACTTCGTCGCAGAAATCGGTACTGCTGCGGCTCGATCGCGACGGCCCCGCGACGGTGTCGGCGCTCGCGCGCGCGGAGAGCGTGCGGCCGCAGTCGATGCGCGTAACGGTCGCCGCGCTCGAAGCGATCGGCGCAGTCAGCGGCGCACCCGATCCGGCCGACGGCCGGCAGACGCTGATTGCGCTGACGCCGGCGTTCCGCCGGACGCTGCAGGCGAACCGCGCAGCCAAGGACGACTGGCTGTTGCGCGCGCTGCAGGCGCAGCTGTCCGGGCAGGAACGCGCCGAGCTCGCATCGGCCGTGAGGCTGCTGCAGCGGCTCGCCGAGTTCGGCGAGTCCGGGCGGCGATGAGCGGCGCCGGCGCGTGCCGCGGGAGGCAACGATGAACGAACGGTTCGGGCACCAGGGGCACCAGGAAACATCGACGATCGGCCGCCGCAGGCCGCGTCGCCGCCTGCGGCGGGAGCGGTCATGAGCGTGCCGTCGACGGGCGTGTTCCGGTCGCTGCGCAGTTTCAACTACCGCGTATGGGCGGCCGGCGCGCTGGTGTCGAACGTCGGCACGTGGATTCAGCGCACGGCACAGGACTGGCTCGTGCTCACGCAGCTGACGCATCACGATGCGTCCGCGGTCGGGATCGTGATGTCGCTGCAGTTCGGGCCGCAACTGCTGATGCTGCCATGGACGGGCTACGCGGCCGACCGCTTCAACCAGCGCCGGCTGCTGATGACGACGCAGGCGCTGATGGGCGCGCTCGCGCTGGCGCTCGGCGTGCTGACCGTGACGGGCGTCGTGCGGCTGTGGCACGTCTATCTGTTCGCGTTCCTGTTCGGCTGCACGTCGGCCTTCGATGCGCCGGTGCGGCAGACCTTCGTCGCCGAACTGGTCGGCGACCGCGAGCTCGCGAACGCGGTCGCGCTGAATTCGACGTCGTTCAACGCGGCGAGGATGATCGGGCCGGCCGCGGCGGGCTTCATCATCGCGTGGGTCGGCACCGGCTGGGCATTCCTGACGAACGGGATCAGCTTCGTCGCGGTGCTTGCGTCGCTATCGCTGCTGCGTACCGGCGAACTGCGCGAGAGCGCGCGCGCCGTGCATTCGCGCGGCAGCCTGCTTGAAGGCTTTCGCTACGTATGGGCGCGCGCGGACCTGAAGGCGACGCTCGTGATGCTGTTCCTGATCGGGACGTTCGGCCTCAATTTCCCGCTGTTCATCTCGACAATGGCGGCCGGCGTGTTTCACGTCGATGCGCGCGGGTACGGGATTCTGTCGTCGATGATGGCGGTCGGCACGATTTCCGGCGCGCTGCTGGCCGCGCGCCGCGACCGGCCGCGGTTCCGGCACTTGTGGGCGGGCGCCGCGCTGTTCGGCGTCGGCTGCACGCTCGCGGCGCTCGCGCCCGGCTACTGGCTGTTCGCGGCGGCGCTCGTGCTGACCGGGATCGCGGCGATGACCTTCACGAACTCGACGAACGCGCTGATGCAACTGTCGACCGAGCCCGCGATGCGCGGGCGCGTGATGGCGCTGCGGCTGGCCGTCGCGTTCGGCGGCACGCCGATCGGCGCGCCGGTCGCCGGCTGGGTGGCGAATCACCTCGGCCCGCGCTGGGCGCTCGGCGTCGGCGCGGCGTCGGGTTTCGCGGCGGCAGGCGTCGCACTCTATTTCCTCATGCAACTGCGCGCGCAGCGGCGCAGCGGTGGCGTGCGCGACGACCGCGCGTGACCGTTCGCGGACCGCGCACGTCGAGCCGGCCGGCGC
>NZ_KV786760.1:884-6327 GCF_001806955.1 Burkholderia sp. HMSC10F09 | reverse complement strand
CGGCGCCTGCGGCGGCGCGGCCGGCGTACCGCCGCCGACGCCGAGCTGCACCGGCGATGCCGCGCCGAGATTGGTACCGGGCGCCATCGCCGCGATATGGCTCGCATAGACGATGTAGGTGCCCGCGCTCGCGGCACGCGCGCCGCCCGGCGCGACGAAAGCCGCGACCGGTACCGGCGAGCCGAGGATCGCCTTGATGACCTGCCGCATCGACGTGTCGAGGCCGCCGGGCGTGTCGAGCTGCAGGATCGCGAGCGGCGCATGCTCGCGCGCCGCGCGCTGGAGCGAACGGACGACGAAGTCGGCGCTGGCCGGCCCGATCGCGCCGTTGAGCGGAATCACGATCACAGGCGCCGGGCCCGCAGGCGCAGGCGCAGGCGCGGGCGGCGGCGCGGCGACGGCCGCGCATACGACGAGCAGCACCGCGAACAGCGCGGCGCGCGCGACCCGCGCGGACAGCGGGTGACGAGGGCGGCCGCCGCGCGCGGCGTGCGGCGGTCCGTGACGTGGAGCGTGCATCGGGACGTCCGGGCGGCGCGCGGCCGCATGCCGTCCGGTTCGCGGAATGGGCTGGGCCCGACGCTTAAAGATTAGGCGGTTTCGGCGCAGAGCGGGAAGACGGCCGCCGCGCGACTCAGGGCCGCGCGTTGCCCGCCCGCGCGAGCACTTCGTCGCGGTATTCGGCCGGACTGCGCCCGCTCCACTTGCGGAAGGCGCGATAGAACGCGCTCGGCTCCGCGAAGCCCGCGGCCGCCGCGACGTCCGCGATCGTGCGCGTCGGATCGGCGAGCGCCTCGAACGCGAGATCGCGCCGCAGCGTGTCCTTGATCGACTGATACGCGTGACCTTCCTGATGCAGCTTGCGCCTCAGCGTCGCTTCGGCGACGTAGAGCCGCGCGGCCATCCCGGCCGCGCCGGGCCACGCGGCGGGTGGCATCCCGCGCAGCACGGCGCGCACGCGCGGCGCCAGCGCGTTCGGATTGCGGTACTTGACGATGAAACTGGCCGGCGCGTTGCGCAGGAACGTCTTCAGCGTTTTCGCGTTCTGCACGACCGGCAGCGTCGCGAATTCCGGATCGAAATCCACATACGAATCGGGCTGGTTGAAGCGCATGTCGTCGCAGAACATCGACGGATACTCGTGGTCGGCCGGCGGCGTATCGCAGCGGAAGCTCGCGTGCAGCAGCGGGATGCGCCGGCCGATCAGCCAGCAGGTCAGCCCGTACACGATGATGAAATAGGTCGCGTACGTGAACATCGCGGGCGTCGCGCCGCTGTTGCGATGCACGAAACGCAGCCGCACGCGCTGCGGGTTCGCGTCGAGTTCCGCGTGCAGATCGTCGAGCACGCAGTGCATGAAGTTCACCGCGCGCGCCATTGCGTGCAGCCCGTCGGCCGCCGACAGCGCGGCCTGGCTCATCGCGACGAAGCTGCCGCTGCGCATCGGGTGGCTGTCCTGCCCGAAGAATTCGTCGTCGAGCGCGCGCGCGATCGCGTTCCACAGCGCGCCGTACTGCTGCGCGGACACGCGCGCGCGTGGCTGGTCGAGCAGCGCGGGCGCGATGCCGGCCTGCGCGAGCAGCGGCGCGGCCGCCACGCCGCGGCGCACGGCCAGCGCGATGCTGTACGCGACGAGACCGATCGCGACGGTTCCCTTGTCTTCCTGCTTCATCCCGGTGCCGGTATGGCAAAAACGCTCAGTGTAAATGAGCGGCGCGAGCATCGAACAGATGCGCACGCTTGCCTACACTGATTGCATCGAAACAGAACGACGGCCGCACCGTGCGGCCGCAGGAGACAGCCGCACCATGGATGCGCTTTATACCGAAGACCAGCGGATGATTCGCGATGCCGCGCGCGCTTTTGCCACCGAGGTGCTGGCGCCGAACGCCGCGCAGTGGGACCGCGACGCGCAATTGCCCGACGCGGTCGTCGCGCAGCTCGGCGAACTGGGGCTGCTCGGGATGATCGTGCCGCAGGAGCTCGGCGGCTCGTACACCGACTACGTCGCCTATGCGCTCGCGATGGAGGAGATCGCGGCCGGCGACGCAGCCTGCGCGACGATGATGAGCGTGCACAACTCGGTCGGCTGCGGGCCGATCCTCGGCTTCGGCACGCCCGAGCAGAAGGCGCGCTGGCTCGGCGACATGGCCGCCGGGCGCGTGATCGGCGCATTCTGCCTGACCGAGCCGCAGGCCGGCTCCGAGGCGAACAACCTGCGCACGCGCGCCGAGCTGCGCGACGGCAAATGGGTGCTGAACGGCGCGAAGCAGTTCGTGACGAACGGCCAGCGCGCGGGCGTCGCGATCGTTTTTGCCATGACCGATCCCGACGCCGGCAAGCGCGGCATTTCCGCCTTCCTGGTGCCGACGGATACGCCGGGCTTCATCGTCGGCAAGCCGGAAAAGAAGATGGGGATCCGCGCGTCGGACACGTGTCCGATCACGCTCGAGAACTGCGCGATTCCCGAAGAAAACCTGCTCGGCAACCGCGGCGAAGGGCTGAAGATCGCGCTGTCGAACCTCGAAGGCGGGCGGATCGGCATCGCGGCGCAGGCGCTCGGCATCGCGCGCGCGGCGTTCGACAAGGCGCGCCGCTATGCGGGCGAGCGCGTGCAGTTCGGCAAGCCGCTCGCCGAGCATCAGGCGATCCAGCAGAAGCTCGCCGACATGGCCGTGCAGATCAACGCCACGCGCCTGCTCGTGCACCACGCCGCGAAGCTGCGCACGGCCGGGCTGCCGTGCCTGTCCGAAGCGTCGCAGGCGAAGCTCTACGCGTCGGAAATGGCCGAGCGCGTGTGCTCGGATGCGATCCAGATCCACGGCGGCTACGGTTATCTCGTCGATTACGAAGTCGAGCGTCACTATCGCGACGCGCGCATCACGCAGATTTACGAAGGCACCAGCGAAGTGCAGCGGATGGTGATCGCGCGGCAGCTTTGAGCCGCGCCGCTCGCCGTCACGATGGCCTGAAGAGCACGAGGGAAGCGCGGTGAACGCGGCACGCAACGACGTGACCGTGCGCCGCCCGACAAGCAACCGTCCGGTGCGCAGCCGTGCGCCGGACGGTTGCGCGATGCATGGAGACATGCCCGGCATGGGACAGGAGACGACACGATGACGGTACAGGCATTCCTGGACGCACGCGATTTTCTGCTGCGCCACCGCACCGACTACGAAACCGCGTATCGCGATTTCGCATGGCCGGTGCTCGACACGTTCAACTGGGCGCTCGACTACTTCGATCCGATGGCGCGCGGCAACGACCGACCGGCGCTCTGGATCGTCGACGGCGCGACCGGCACCGGCGAGCCGTATTCGTTCGCGCAGATGTCCGAACGCTCGTCGCGGATCGCGAACTGGCTGCGCGGCATCGGCGTCGGGCGCGGCGACCGGATCCTGCTGATGCTGCCGAACCGCGTCGAGCTCTGGGACGCGATGCTCGCCGCGATGAAGCTCGGCGCGATCGTGCTGCCCGCGACGACGCAGCTGTCGGCCGACGACGTGCGCGACCGCGTGCAGATCGGCGGCGCGACATACGCGATCGTCGACGAGAACGAAACCGCGAAGTTCGAGCAGCCGGGGCTCGGCCTCGCGCAGAGGATCGTCGCGGGCGCGCCGCGCGACGGCTGGCTCGCGATGAACGACGGCTACGCGGCGAGCGCCGCCTTCGAGCCGGACGCGGTCACGCACGCGAACGATCCGATGCTGCTGTATTTCACGTCGGGCACGACGTCGAAGCCCAAGCTCGTCGAGCATACGCATCGCACCTATCCGGTCGGCCATCTGTCGACGATGTACTGGATCGGGCTGCAGCCGGGCGACATCCACTGGAACATCAGCTCGCCGGGTTGGGCCAAGCACGCGTGGAGCTGCTTCTACGCGCCGTGGAACGCGCAGGCCTGCGTGTTCGCGTTCAACTATGCGCGCTTCGAGGCGAAGGCCGTGCTCGACGCGCTCGTCAAGTACCGTGTGACGACGCTGTGTGCGCCGCCGACGGTATGGCGGATGCTCGTGCAGCAGCCGCTCGCGTCGTTCGACGTGGCGCTGCGCGAGATCGTCGGCGCGGGTGAGCCGCTGAATCCGGAAATCATCGAGCGCGTGAAGAAGGCGTGGGGCATCACGATCCGCGACGGCTACGGCCAGACCGAGACGACCTGCCTGATCGGCAACTCGCCGGGCCAGCCGGTCGTCGCCGGATCGATGGGCCGGCCGCTGCCCGGCTATCGGATCGCGCTGCTCGATCCCGACGGCGCACCGGTGAGCGAGGGCGAGGTCGCGCTGCCGCTCGACGCGGACGGCGCGCGCCCGGTCGGGCTGATGACGGGCTATGCGAACAATCGCGACGCGACCGCGCACGCGATGCGCGACGGTCACTACCGGACGTCGGACATCGCAATGCGTCGCGACGACGGCTACTACGTCTATATCGGCCGCGCGGACGACGTGTTCAAGTCGTCCGACTACCGGCTGAGCCCGTTCGAGCTCGAAAGCGTGCTGATCGAGCATCCGGCGATCGCCGAAGCGGCAGTCGTGCCGAGCCCCGACGCGGTGCGGCTGTCGGTGCCGAAGACGTACATCACGCTGCGGCAGGGCTACGAGGAAAGCGCGGCGCTCGCGCTCGAGATCTTCCGGTTCTCGCGCGACAAGCTCGCGCCATACAAGCGCATTCGCCGGCTGCAGTTCGCCGAGCTGCCGAAGACGATCTCCGGGAAGATTCGCCGTGTCGAGCTGCGCCGCCGCGAGATCGAGCGCGGCGACGACGCGACCGCGCGCATGCCCGGCGAATACTGGGAAGAAGACTTTTCCGCGGAACTGAAATGACCGTGCCGCGCGCTGTGCGCCGCGTGCGCGCAGCGCGGCCGGCCTGAACCTGCCGTCCGCGCACGTCGCGCGGCGGCGCGCTGAAGGAGAGAGGATCGATGAACGCGAATCCGACGCCCCGTACGGGGCAAGACGTGCCGACGGTCAAGCTGCTGATCGACGGCGCCTTCGTCGAGTCCGCCACGAACGAGTGGCGCGACATCGTCAACCCGGCCACGCAGCAGGTGCTCGCGCGCGTGCCGTTCGCGACCGTCGCCGAAGTCGACGCGGCCGTGCAGGCCGCGCACGCTGCCTATGCGACGTGGAAGAACACGCCGATCGCCGCGCGCATGCGCATCATGCTGAAGTTCCAGGACCTCGTGCGCGCGAATCAGCAGCGCATCGCGAAGACGCTGACCGCCGAGCAGGGCAAGACGCTGCCCGATGCGGAAGGCGATATCTTCCGCGGGCTCGAAGTCGTCGAGCACGCGTGCTCGATCGGCACGCTGCAGCTCGGCGAATTCGCGGAGAACGTCGCCGGCGGCGTCGATACGTACACGCTGCGCCAGCCGCTCGGCGTCTGCGCAGGCATCACGCCGTTCAACTTCCCCGCGATGATTCCGCTCTGGATGTTTCCGATG
>NZ_KV786760.1:0-864 GCF_001806955.1 Burkholderia sp. HMSC10F09 | reverse complement strand
GCTCTGGATGTTTCCGATGGCGATCGTCTGCGGCAATACGTTCGTGCTGAAGCCGTCCGAACAGGATCCGATGACGACGATGGAACTCGTCGAGCTCGCACTCGAGGCCGGCATTCCGAAGGGCGTGCTGAACGTCGTGCATGGCGGCAAGGAGGTCGTCGACGCGATCTGCTCGCATCCGCTCGTGAAGGCGATCTCGTTCGTCGGCTCGACCGCGGTCGGCACGCACGTCTACCACCTCGGCAGCCAGCACGGCAAGCGTGTGCAATCGATGATGGGCGCGAAGAACCACGCGGTCGTGCTGCCCGACGCGAACCGCGAGCAGGCGATCGACGCGCTCGTCGGCGCCGCATTCGGCGCAGCCGGGCAGCGCTGCATGGCGACGTCGGTCGCGGTGCTCGTCGGCGCGGCGCGCGACTGGCTGCCCGACATCGTCGAGAAGGCGAAGGCGCTGAAGGTCAACGCAGGACACGAGCCCGGCACGGACGTAGGCCCGGTCGTCTCGCGCGGCGCAAAGGCGCGCATCCTGTCGCTGATCGAGGCGGGCGTGAAGGAAGGCGCGAAACTCGTGCTCGACGGCCGCGACGTGAAGGTGCCCGGCTACGAGAACGGCAACTTCATCGGCCCGACGATCTTCTCGGGCGTGACGACCGATATGTCGATCTATACGCACGAAATCTTCGGGCCCGTGCTTGTCGTGATGGAGGCCGACACGCTCGACGACGCGATCGCGCTCGTCAACGCGAACCCGTTCGGCAACGGCGTCGGGCTGTTCACGCAGAGCGGCGCGGCCGCACGCAAGTTCCAGAGCGAGATCGACATCGGGCAGGTCGGTATCAACATCCCGATTCCGGTGCCGGTGCC